>CALIBA010000234.1 GCA_938045435.1 uncultured Selenomonas sp. | reverse complement strand
CGTCCGGCGGCACCGGCACCTGCTGCTGCGCCGCCTCCGGCACCTGCTGCTGCTCCCGCTGCTAAGCCGGCAGCTGCTGCTGGTGCAGGTGAGAGCAACATCGAGGCGCCAATGCCGGGCAAGATCCTGGAGGTCAAGGTTTCGGTCGGACAGGCGGTCAAGGCTGGCGATACGCTCCTCATCCTCGAGGCGATGAAGATGCAGAATGAGATTGCTGCTCCTGCAGATGGTACGGTCAAGGCGATCAACGTCTCGGCAGGCCAGTCGGTCAAGGTACGCGACTCCCTCGTTATCCTCGGCTAATCTCTTTTGAGACGAATCCCGAAAGCCCCGCATGTTTGCGGGGCTTTTTGTGTCCTTGTCTTTTGTCTTTGAAAATGGTAGAATAAAATGAATATAATTGAATGGAACTGATCGGAGGAGATCCGCAGCATGCGGCTGAAAATCCGGATTCTCGACAAATACATATTCCGGGAAGTGTTTTTTTCCTTCCTCTTTGCGATTTGTGCGTTTTCAGCTGTTTTTATCGGCTCGGGGACTCTCTTTCGCATTGCAAAATATATTACGGATTATGGGGCGTCGCTTCCCTCGGTCATTAAGATCTTCGTGTTCAGCCTGCCCGGGGTCGTCATGTGGACGTTCCCCATGTCCATGCTGCTCGCGAGCCTTCTCACATTTGGCCGTCTTTCCGCCTCGAGTGAGATTACGGCGATGAAGTCCTGCGGCATCGGCTTTATGCGTATTGCTGCTCCTGCCGTCCTGCTTGGGTTTCTCGTGAGTGTTGCTGCCATCCTCTTTAATGAACATGTGGTGCCGCGGGCGAATACGGCGTACCGCAATGTTATTTACTATGAGGTCGAAGGCAACTCCGGCATGAAATCCCAGGAGCATGTCATCATCAAGGAGATTACGGGCGGGAATATTCAGCGGCTTCTCTACGCGCGGGAGTATGATGCGGCAACGCAGCGCCTGACAGGGGTGAGTTTGCAGGTCTTCGGTGACGATGGCAAGGTCAGTCACGTTGAAAACGCCGAATATGCGGAATGGACAGGTGCAGAGTGGATCATGCACCGCGGCGACCTCTACGATATTGCAGAGGATCGGTTGGAGCGCCATCTGCGCTTTGATACACAAGTGCTGCCTGTGAAAAAGGACCCACGCCAGATCATCCGAGAGCAGAAGGAGCCGGAGGAGATGACCATGCGCGAGCTGCGCAGGCAGATCGCGGTGATGCAGACCCAATATGTGAATACGAACAAGATGGAGGCAGAACTTTATCAGCGGGTTTCCGTTCCCATGGCGAGCCTTATCTTTACGCTCATTGGGGTACCGCTCGGTCTTCAGCCGACGCGCAACACATCATCGGCGGGCTTTGCCATGAGCGTTATCATCATCTTCTTTTACTATGCGCTGATGACGATGGGAAATGCGCTCGCGCGCGGCGGCGTCCTGCCGCCGATGCTCGCTGTATGGATTCCCAATATCGTGGGCATCATTGCAGGGTTGATTCTCCTGCGCAGGGCATCGCGGTAAATGACGCACACAGTCTCTATGCGCAGAGAACGTGCCGTATGATACGAAGTGAGGTGACTCTATGTATGGCATATCGCTGATTCTTGTACTCGCCATTGTCGGCGGCGCCATAGCATTCATCGGTGACCGCCTCGGCACGCGTATCGGAAAGCGCAAACTCTCCATCTTTGGTCTTCGTCCGCGATATACGGCGGTTGTCGTTACTATTTTCACAGGGGTCTGTATCACGACGGTGACCTTCGGCGTTATGGCGGCCGTATCAGAGGACGTCCGCACGGCGCTTTTTGGGATGGATAAACTCAATGCCATGATTGCAGATACACGCGATGCACTCGACCGTACCACGGCACAGCTCATGAGTGCGCATGAGGAACAGGAACAGGCGAGCGAAGCGCTCAGCAAATCTAAAGAGGAAGTTCAAAGACTCAAAGACGAGCGGCAGGATCTTGAAGAAGAATCTGCCCGCCTATCAGAGGGCAACCATGTACTCATGGCTGAAAATCAAGGGCTTGTATCACTCAACAGACATCTCACAGGGGAGAATGAGAACCTGCTTGCAGATATTCATGCACTTGGGATCCGCGCCAATGAACTGCGGCAGGGAATTGTGAGTTTGCGTGAGGGGGATATTGTCTATCAAGCGGGGGAGATCATCGCGAGCGGAATTGTGCCTGCGGGACTTAGTCGCGATGAGGTTGAGCGGGGGCTTGCAGGGCTTGCGCAGCTCGGTACACGCAACATCTCTGCGCGCCTTGGCGAAAACCGCACCGACCAAGACATCTGGATCTATCCGCAGGAGTACGATGCTGCTGTTCATAGCATCGAAAAGAGCGAGACGGATATGATTGTCCGCATTGTTGCAGCAGGGAATCTCGTACGCGGCGAGGAAATCCGTGCAAACTTGGAGCTCTATCCAAACCGCACGATTTATCGAGACGGGGAGCGCATCATCGCACGCACCTACCCCCCGAGTGCTGTCGCAGCAGATGCCGTTGAACAGACGGTTTTGGCATTCCTTCGTGAGGTCAATGCGGCAGCTTCGGCGAAGGGAATTTTGCCCGATCCCATTCGCGGGACGGTCGGCGTTATCGAGGGGGCTGAGTTTTATGGACTGGTACATGAGCTTTCTACGCAGAGCGGCGCTGTCGTCATGTCAGCTTATGCCAACGGCGACACGGATGCGATGGGGCCGCTGCGTCTTACCTTCCGGATTGAGAGCGGGGGAACTTCTCCATGATGGAGACCGTTCTTGCCATTGATCCCGGGCGTGATAAATGCGGCATTGCCGTGCTCACTGCGGAAGGGACCGTTCTATATCAGGAGGTCATTCCAGCAGGGCGCCTTGTGGATGCTGCTATGCGTCTCATTGCAGCGCATGCCCCAACCATCATCATGGGCAGCGGAACGACGAGTACGGCGGCAAAGCGCCGCATTGAGGAGGCAGGCGGCAGGGACGTTGTGCTCGTGGATGAATATCGTACAACGGACGAAGCGCGCCGCGCCTATTGGAAAAAATATCCGCCGCGCGGCTGGCGGCGATTTGCCCCACGCGGTATGCTTTTGCCTCCGGAGCCTGTGGACGACTTTGCGGCTATTATTCTCGCACAGCGATTTTTAGCAGCGCGTGCCTGTCATTCATCCAATTGACATCATGTATGGCTTGCGGTAAGATAAGCTGGATTTTGTAGGGATACAGTAAGGGAGAAGATACGTTCATGCCCGATAATGTCTTAGCATTTATGATTGCACTTGGCATGGCGCTGATTTTGACGCCTGCTGTGATTGCACTCGCACGGCGGACGGGGGCGCTTGATGCACCGGATGCGCGCAAGGTACATGCGCGCCCGATTCCGCGCATTGGAGGGGTTGGCATCTATGCCGCCTTTATGGCCTCCATCCTCATTCAGCTTACCTTCATTGATTTGCCGCCGGAGTTTATGACCAGTCTCATCGGACTCATCGCTGGGAGCACCATCATCGTATTCATCGGGCTTGTCGATGACTACTGTGATCTCCCGGCACGGCTGAAGCTCCTCGGTCAGATCATCGCGGCGGCTGTGCTCGTCATCGGTTTTGACGTGCGCATAGATGTCATCACCGACCCGCTTGGGGATTATATCTATCTTGAATACCTTGCGATTCCCGCAACGATTTTCTGGGTTGTGGGGCTGACAAATACCGTCAATCTCATTGACGGATTGGATGGCCTTGCTGCAGGGGTTTCCTCCATTGCAGCGCTTACGATTTTGCTCGTGGCACTGGAGGAGGGGATTCCCTTCGTCGCCATGGTGACGGCTGCACTCGCAGGGGCAGCGGTGGGCTTCCTCTACTATAATTTCAATCCGGCACGCATCTTTATGGGCGATACGGGAAGCATGTTTTTAGGTTTTATGCTCGCTGGCGTTTCCGTTGTCGGTGCCGTCAAGAGTGCTGCAACGATTGCGCTTATCGTACCGATTCTCGCATTGGGGCTGCCGATTCTCGATACTGCGTTTGCCATCGTGCGGCGTGCACGTAACCACCGCCCCATCTTTAAGCCGGATAAAGGACATCTCCACCATCGGCTGCTTGCACATGGCTTTACGCAGAAACAGGCAGTGCTTCTCATGTACGTCGTCAGCGCACTCTTTGGCCTTTGTGCATTGGCACTGACGTCGGTCAGCATACAGGCAGCGGCGCTCATCATCTTTATTGTCGGTACGGCAGTCTTTCTCGGTGCGCGTAAGCTGGGGATTTTGAGGCTCGACGTGCCACAGCAGAAATAGATCATCAATATGCAGAGAGGGGCAGAGGAAGGATGACCGGAAAAATCAAGGTCATGACAATCTTCGGGACGCGTCCCGAGGCCATTAAAATGGCTCCCGTCGTCATGGAGCTTCGGCAGCATGCGGATGAAATCGAGACGCGCACGCTCGTCACGGCGCAACACCGTGAGATGCTCGATCAGGTATTGCATCTCTTTCATATTGTGCCGGAGTACGATCTCAATATCATGGCGGCGGGACAGACTCTCTTTGACATCACGACGCGTGCCATGATGGGGCTGAATGAGGTCTTTCAAAAAGATCGGCCGGATCTCGTACTCGTTCACGGTGATACAACGACGACCTTTGCAGGAGCACTTGCTGCATATTATCATCAGATTCCCGTTGGGCACGTCGAAGCGGGACTGCGCACGCATGATATATATTCACCCTTCCCAGAGGAGATGAACCGCCGCCTTACGGGAGGAATTGCGGCGCTGCACTTTGCACCGACAGCCACCGCACATGATAATCTAAGAGCGGAGGGCGTATCAGAGAGAGATATTTTCGTCACGGGCAATACGGTGATTGATGCACTGCATCATACCGTGCGGTCAGACTATGTGCTTCCGGCAGAGCTCGCACAGGTGGACTTCGCGCATCGGCGCGTGCTCCTCGTCACGACCCATCGGCGTGAGAACCTCGGGGAACCGATGCGGCATGTCTACCGTGCCATCCACAATATCATCCATGAAATAGAGGATGTGGAGGTCATCTTCCCTGTGCACCGAAATCCAAAGGTGCGTGAAATCGTGCAAGAGGAGCTTGGTCGCCTCCCACGCACCCATCTCATTGATCCCCTTGACTATGAGCCTTTTGCCAATCTCATGGCGCGTGTGTTCATCGTTCTTACGGACTCGGGGGGCGTGCAGGAGGAAGCGCCTGCGCTCGGGAAACCCGTACTCGTCCTGCGGGACACGACGGAGCGCCCAGAGGCAGTCTCTGCAGGAACCGTGCGCCTTGTCGGCACGGATGAACAGCGTGTCTACGGCGAGACGATGCGCCTTCTTACAGATCCCGACGCATACCGTCGGATGGCGGAGGCTGTGAATCCCTATGGCGATGGCAGGGCAGCGCGGCGCATCATCGAAGCCATTCTTTATCATGCCGAGCGCCGCAGTGCACCGCCAACGCCCTTTCGCAGCGAGCCTCTTTTGGGCGGCTGAAAGGAGTATATGATGGCGGAGCAGCAAAAGAGAGATTCATCTGCGCTTATGGAGGCGCTGCGTGCCTTTTCCGTGCTCTCAGGTGCCGGTTTTTATCTTGCTGCTGTTCTGGGGCTTTTTATCTTTCTTGGGCACTGCGCCGATGATTTTTTCGGGACGGGGCATACCTTTACTGTCATCGGCATACTGCTTGGTTTTCCGGCGGCCATCTACGCGCTTTATCGACAGCTGAAGCACTATAAAATCGTGTAGAAAGAGGAGAACAAACATGTACGCGATTGCGTTTGATTTAGAACAGGACACCCTTTCCAAAACCTATGGAAGTCAGGCCTATACAAATGCATATACGGATATTAAGCGTGTACTGGAAAGCTACGGGTTCAGTCGTCAGCAGGGTTTAGTTTATTTTGGTGACCCGGGAAAAGTGGATGCTGTGAAATGTGTTTTGGCTGTGCAAGATCTTGCACGGCGATTTTCGTGGTTTTCAGCCAGTGTCGAGGATATTCGTATGCTGAGAATTGAGGATAATAACGATCTTATGCCGGCGATTGAAATGGTTTCCGGATGAATAAGGAAGCTAAAACCGCCGCTGTACCAAAACTTGGTACAGCGGCGGTTTTTGATGCATCTATCGAGCTGGATCATGCGTAAAACTTTCGGTAGAGTTCGATGAAAAAGAGAATCACGGCAATCCCAATGGTGGCAAACCCTGCGCGCTCGATGAGCTTTCGCTGCATTTCGGTACGCTTTTCCGAATGACGGCGCGCATAGGTGAGTGCAAATGAGATGGTCAGCAGAATATACATCGCACGGTTGAGTGCGTCGAGTGTCTCCCATCCGGCGACGGTAATCAGCACAGTGAAAAGTGTTATGCCGATGAGCAGATAGTCTTTTCCGGCAGAGCGCTCCTGTTTCGGCGCTTCCTGCGGCACCATCTTTTGCTGCAGTTTTTTGAACATCTTTGCCATGATATCATATCAATCCTTTTTATATTTCATTTTATCGGTAGTTCTCCAAGTATAACATAGAACAACCGCTCCCGCCATAATCTTTTTTTAGGGGCAGGGATAGCTCTTGCCTTGCGTGACATAATAGAGTAAGATAAACATAGGGTTTTACTGATGGAAAGGATGGATTGTTATGAAATATCGTGTCACATTTACTGCGATTGGCGATTTTGCCCTTCAGCTGCTTCAGACGCGCGGCAGCCTCATCATCTTTGACAAAGACGTTCCCTACTCCTATGAGAATATGGTGCTCTCTCATACGAAGGGGGAGCTGAAGGGCGATGTCGCAGTCGGTGATACGCTCATCATCGCGGATCGTGAGTATAAAGTTGCGCAGGTTGGAGAGGACGCCAATGCGAATCTGCGTGCCCATGGACACGTCACGCTGCGCTTTATAGAAGCGGATGCGGGAGAGGATGTTCAGCCGGGAGAGATTGTCCTTGTCGGCGCAGGGATTCCCCGTGTCATGGTTGGCGACGCGCTGGAAATCGTATAATCTGTGTAAAATCTTTCAAAAGGCTGCCGCAAGAGCTTCAACAGGAGTTCTTGTGGCAGCCTTTTTCATGCGCTATTGCGTATCGTATTCCGGGTGTAGTATACTGGCCATAATCGAATCCGAGCGGTGAGACGCTAAAATTTTGGCACAGAAAGGGAATCCGATGGAGATAGAAGAAAAGCGTGTGCTTGAGGCAGAGGTAATGGAAAAAATGATCGTCATTTACTGCCATGGGAAAAAACATATTGTGGATGGCGGCGATCCACCACTTTGCCCACGCTGTCGCCGTCTGCTTGCCTATGCGCGCGGGCGTGTTGAGAATTGTCCGCGGATGGCGGTCAAATCCTTTTGCTCTGCCTGTCCTGTGCACTGCTATACGCCGGATATGCGCGCAGAGATTCGCGCCGTGATGCGTTACAGCGGGCCGCGTATGCTGCTGCACCATCCCGTCATGACACTGCACCACATGTGGATTGACTATCGGGCGCGGCAGAGGGAAAAGAAAGGCATGCATTTATGAAACGGATTCTGCTTCTATCGACCGGTGGGACGATTGCATCCCAACAAACGTCATGCGGTCTTCGCCCTGCACGTACGGCCGAAGATCTGCGCACGGTACTCGGTACACCGCAGCATGTTCAGATTGAGACGGAGGATCTTTTTGCACTCGATTCGAGCAATATCACTCCTGCGCATTGGCAGATGATGGCGCGTGCCATCGCTGCCCGACGCATGGATTATGACGGCTTTATTATCACGCACGGAACAGATACGATGGCGTATACCGCGGCCGCACTCTACTATATGCTCGCGCAGATAGACCGCCCCGTCGTACTCACAGGAGCGCAGCGTCCGCTTGGCATGGCGGGGTCAGATGCCGAGGAAAATCTCCGTCTGGCCTATCGTGCGGCGTCTTCTGCGTACACCGGTGTGTGTATTGCCTTTGGCGGTCGCCTTCTGCATGGAAATGCAGCGCGGAAGATCTATGCCAAAGCAGATGATGCATTCCGCAGCATCGGGCGTGCAGATATTGACCTTAACACAGCATCCCCGCGGGAGGCGATGCAGCCCTTTCATCTGTGCGATGCGCTTGACCTGCGTGTTGCTGTTGTGAGACTTTACCCGGGGATGCCGCTCCATGCACTCACGGCGCATCTGGAGACAGGATGCCGTGGGCTCATCATAGAGGCTTATGGCTGCGGCGGCATACCGGGTGCGGAATCACAGCAGAGCCTTTTGCCCGCGCTCTCTATGGCGCAGGAACGCGGCTGCACGGTTGTCCTGACGACACAGTGCACCTATGATGGGGCAGATATTTCTCTCTATGAGGTCGGGGCACGCGCAGCAGCGCTTGGCGCGCTCTCAGGCGGAAAACTCCCGACCGAAGCCCTCTATGTTCGCCTCATGCAGCTGCTTGCTGACATACCCGAAGGAGCGTGCCTCACAGCACTTGCATGACAGTCATGCAGGGCGACGGACGACGATGGACGGAAAGGAGTCATGATGGAACTTCAAGCAATCGGCAGAGTACACAGTATGTATAAGAACCTCGCGGATATACCACGGCAGGGATGTTTGAGTGATGCGGTATCAGAGATTGAGATTTTCCCTGTCTTTGTGGACGGACTGCTGCACATCGAGGGGCACCGGCATTTGATTGTGCTCTACTGGGCACATCTGGCGCGCCGTGATTTACTAAAGACCATCCCGCCGCGCTCCTCAGAGATTCGGGGGGTTTTTGCGAGCCGCTCTCCGGGCAGACCGAATCCGCTCTCCCTCTGCATGACAGAACTGATCTCCTGCACAGGGAATCTTCTTCGCGTCAGGAATCTGGATGCACTCGACGGCAGCAGCGTCATCGACATCAAGCCATATACTGCGATGGACGCCATCTCTATGGAATCATGAATCATTCGTTCCTCGCTGCTGCATTGCATCAGTCATCTTCCGCCAGCCAATTGGCTGGTTTTTTTGTGTTCTCATTTTCACTTAGGGAAAAAGAATATTCATAAAAATATTTGCAGCAGATCTTGTATTGATATTCATTTGCTATTATAATAACAGCTGCATTTGTTTTTGCTCTCGTTATAAATGCACTGATGGATCGGTGCATTCTTGCTGTTTACATGGAGGAGGAACTCACATGATGAGGAAGAAAGGGCGGCACTCCCTGCGGCTGCTCTCTTATGCAGTTACGGCATGGCTCGCCCTGCCCACCTATACGGTATGGGCGGATGATGGTGCCGGCGGAAGGCTCTCGACAGAGGACATTCACGTGGAGGTAGATGCTGCACAGGAAGAGGCGAAAGTCGAGTCGCAGCAAAAGACCATCATCACCAAGGAGGACATCGAGAAGAAGCAGGCAAAGTCTGTGGAGGACATCATTTTCAGCGAGACGGGCGTTTCGCGTACAGTGGACGCGATGGGGCGCGTTGGTATTTCGATTCGCGGTGCAGAACCGCGTCACACACTGATTCTTGTCGATGGGCAGCCCGTTCTCGGCGACCTTGCAAAGTATTCCGGCGCGGCGGATGAGGTCATGCGCCTCGGCACGGAGAATGTCGAGCGCATTGAGATTGTTCAAGGGGCGGCGAGTGCAAAGTATGGCTCTGATGCCATCGGTGGTGTTGTCAACATCATCACACGCAAGGCGGCGAAAGAGCCGGGTCTTCAGTTCAATGTTGAAGGGCTGCGCAAAAAGGGGGACAGCGGTCTGCCGTTCTCGAACTTTTTCCTGCGTGCGGATTCGGGACAGATGGGCAAGCTGCGCGTGGGCCTCTCGGGCAGCAAACGCGATATTGTGCCCGTCTATGCGAGCGTGCACCGACAGCAAAGCGGGCTTTCCTTTGACTACAGCAAGCGGGATTTTCGCCCTACGGCACTGCGCTACTATGGAGACACGGCGAGCATCGGTTTGGTCGGCACCTACGATGCAGACACGCGCAACAGCTTTGAGTTTCGCGTGGATCGCTACAGCGAGGATCTCATCCGCGATGTTAAGCGTACAGATTCGGATCTGGAGCCGCAGCAGCATTTCAAGCGGAAGACAGGGCGCAATGCCTACAATGTCGGTTGGAAGGGTTTCAGCAACACGAGTGACTGGAACATCGAGATGAACTATACAAATCTGCGCGAGGACGATGTGGCGCTTGGCTTTAGCGAATACGGCTATAAATTCGTAAGCGCGGTGTATAAAGATAACATTTTCGGCTTTCAGCCGCACCCCGAAAAGAGCCATGAGACGGGATTAAAAATTTTACGAAATTTCGGAGAGATGTGATGGAAATTTTCCCTGCGATAGATTTAAAAGAGGGCAAGGCGGTTCGGCTTTTTAAAGGCGAAATGAGTAGCGCGAAAATCTACTCGGACGCTCCGTGGGAGCTAGCCAAAAGGTTTGAAGATATGGGCGCAAAGTGGCTTCACGTCGTCGATCTTGACGGAGCGTTTGCAGGCGAAGCGGTAAATCTAAAAACCGTAGAAAAGATCGCAAAAGCCGCAAATTTACAAATCCAAATCGGCGGTGGGATACGCGACGAAGCGCGAATAAAAAGCTACCTTGATAGCGGCATAACGCGCGTTATCTTGGGCTCGGTAGCGCTAAAGGATCCGAATTTTACTAAAGAAATGGCGCAAAAATATCGCGTTGCCGTCGGCATAGACGCTAAAGACGGCTTCGTCGCCGTGCAGGGCTGGGCAGAGGTGTCGCAGATGAGGGCGACCGAGCTAGCGCATAAATTTGCCGGAGCCGGAGTCGAAGCGATCATCTGCACCGATATCTCAAAAGACGGCACTCTTAGCGGCGTGAACGTTGAGTTTACCTCGCAAATCGCAAAAGCAAGCGGTATAAATACGATCGCAAGCGGCGGCGTAAAAGATATAGAGGATATCCGGGCGCTAATGCGTGCGGGAGACGTTTACGGCGCGATCGTGGGCAAGGCTTACTACGAGGGGACGCTTGATCTAAAAGAGGCCTTTAAACTGGGTCGCTAAAATTTTAAAGTAAATTTAAATATAAAATTTGCTAGAATTGGATATTTTTTAAAAAAGGATACGATTGTGAAAATACTAGTAGTCGACGACAGCTCTACTATGAGAAGAATTATAAAAAACACCCTACAAAGGCTTGGGCATCAAGAAATTTTAGAGGCCGAGCACGGAGTCGAAGCATGGCAAATTTTGGGTCAGCACAGCGATATAAACGTGCTTATCACCGACTGGAATATGCCTGAAATGAACGGCCTTGAGCTCGTAAAAAAGGTCCGCGCCGAGGCAAAATACGTCGATATGCCTATCATCATGGTAACGACCGAGGGCGGTAAGGCCGAAGTCATAACCGCGCTAAAAGCAGGCGTCTGCATACTTGCCCAAATCGTTCCGCTGTCCTTGCCATACTGCAATACGCA
>CALIBA010000233.1 GCA_938045435.1 uncultured Selenomonas sp. | reverse complement strand
GACAAAGCGCTGTGTAATATTCTGGAGATTCGACTGATCTGCCTGTGCATTCTGCCGGTCAATCGTAAGGTTCTTTCCCTCCTCGAAACCACGTGCCTTCAGTCCATCCACAAAACCGCGGTTTGCCGCGTCGAGCGCATTGTGCTCCACCAGTTGCACAATTCCGATCTTGTAGGTTTTCTCGCCCGTCGTCTGCTGCGTTCCACCGCAGCCCGCTAAAGCGCCCATGCCAAGCACTGCAAGGCCAAGAGCAATGCACTTTACTGCCTTTGTCATACGCATCGAATTCCCACCTTTTCTGTGTCTTTATATAGTATTTTTTCATTGTACCACACAATTCATGTGAATTCATCCATTCACCAAAAATTTTATAAAGAAAATTGTCGAAATATAGACACCTGTCTGCTTTTCGCACTGTCCAGAGCATTGTCTATTCTACGCTGCTATGCGCAGGACGCCGTACTCCTCATTCGAAAAATATGTCTTCTTACAACTCAAACGCGCCTTCGATCTGCCGAACCGTCCAAACCCCTCCCGTTGCATAAATTTCAATCACATCAAAACGGCAGGGACGATGTTCCATATGTCTCTGCCGTAAATACCAGGATGCTGTCTGGATGATTTTATTCCTTTTTCGAAGGTTGACCGCCTCTGCCGGCGTTCCATAACGAAGGCTGCTGCGTGTTTTTACTTCAACGAATACAAGCGTCCCCCCATTCTCTGCAATGAGGTCAATCTCACCAGAGCGTGTGCTGTAATTCTGTTCAAGGATGCGGTACCCCTTTTTGCGCAAATATGCCGCAGCGCAGTTCTCTCCTTGTCCTCCAAGAATTTTACTGTTCACAGTGGAGGTCTCCTGCCGCCCATCTTCTTGTCAATGCGGTAAACATATGCCAAGATCTCTGCAATGGTCCGATATAGTTCCGGTGGGATCTCACGATCAATTTCAAGCGCCATCAGCATGTTGACAAGGGATTTGTTCTGATAAACGGGGACACCGTTCTTTTTGGCTTCGGCAAGAATGCGGTCGGCAACAAGTGACCGCCCCTTTGCCGTAACGCGCGGCGCACGATCCTTTTTTACATCATATTTAATCGCAACGGCACGCTGCTCCTGTTCCTGCGATACCTCTTCGGCAGGTGCGTCCATGTTCCACTGTTCCGGCATACCTCACACATCCTTGCAGAATATCAATCCATCTCCACGGTGCAGTACGTCTCTCTATGCAATCAGTGCCGCCCAAAGCAAACGCGCCGCCAACATGTAATATATCAGTTCGTAAAGAATCGCCGCTCTCCAATGGCGCCGATCTGAATCCCCTCAATAATCAGAGAGGAACCATCCGCCGTTTCACGAATGCTGTCAAGGTGCTCACGGAACTCCCATGCTGCATCCGCATCAGAAAAATATAGCCGCATATCAACATGATTTTCTTCATAAATCCGATTGATCAGCTCGACCATTCCAATATTGTCTGTGAGCACACAGATCCGCAGCCACGTCTCTTTTTTGGCACGGTCATCTTCTTCGTCTTGGTAAGCTTCATCATATACATGAATATATGCCGGATAGCTTTCTGCAGCGCCCATAAAAAGCGGCATGATAAAACTCATATAGCGCTGTCCTGTCTTCTGCGTTGTTGTGTTCTCGCCCTCAAGGGCTCCCCGCATAGAAAGTGCCAGTGCTGTGATGTTCTTGGCGGCGCGTCTATATTGATCCGCCGTCATCTTGCGGGTTGCGATCACGTCTACCATCTGCATGAATGCCCAAAGCCGCGGCAAATCCGGCATGTTCTGCTCTATGGCAGCCTGCCGCACAGTGCCCGGAATGTTTTGCTGTATTAGATGGATCAAGTCCTGCAGTTGATTGGCTTGTGCAGTGCTCAGCGTTTGATTTCGTCCACTGACAAAACTTTGCAGCAGAATCGTCTCTTGCTGCGACAAATTTCCGCTCCGCAGAAGCGCCTGTGCCGCCGCCCGTAGTACCTGCATGGTTTGTGGGGTATTCTGCAAATCCCGTGTAAAGACCATCTCCGTCTGTACACTCGTTGATGCCGTCTGCGCTGCCGATGTCCGACCTGCGGTACCGAATGTCTGTGCATCCGGCTGCTGATTTGCCTGTATCCCTCTCCCTGTGGTAGTCTGCACGTTTTCTGCCCCGCTACCTCTTGACAGGGATGTTGTGCTGTCTGCGGTACGCTGTGGCATTGGTGCAGATGTTTCACTCTCCTGTGCCTGTGCAGCTGCCGTATTCACTCCAGACCCAGGCATTGCTCCACTCTGTCCCGGACGCGCTGCGGCAGACTGTCCTGCAGATGCAGCAGCTCCTTGCTCCTGTGCACCGCTCTGTGGCATGGAAACAGCACTCTCTGTGCTGCGCGGCATAAGCAGCTGCACCAACTGATTTAGGAAGGAAAGGGATGTACCGCCGCCGCCCTGCGCCCCCATACCAGACACCTGTGCATTAAGCTGCGCAAGAATGTTTTGCAGCTCCTTTGGCAAGAGTGCCGGATTCCCAGTATCAAGGAGCTGAAACGCCGCCTTCGTGAGCATGATTGGCTCAAAGGCGCCTCCCGTCTCACGCGCGACTGCGGTTTTGAGTTTCGTAAGAAGCGTCGCCATGTCATCAGTCACCTGCGGGGGCACCCCCGTATCGGCAATGTCCCCCATTTGGCTCAGAATGCGAGCAAGTGTCGTCAGCTGATCGAGAGAAAACCGCTGACTCGCCGCCGTACTGCCAAGTCCTTGGGCAAGGGTCGTCTCCATAGAAAAGGATTGCCGAATGATATTTTGAATGACTTCCTTTAGCTCCTGCGGCATCTGTTCAACATTTGACTGCTGGCGTCCACTGATCCGAGATAGAATATCTGCCATATGATCGATTGC
>CALIBA010000232.1 GCA_938045435.1 uncultured Selenomonas sp. | reverse complement strand
TACAGTCTGCGCAGCAGCCATGACCAAACACGCCCACGCCCTATGAGTGTGATCATGGCACCGAGTACAAGCACGCCGATGAAGATCATGGCAATCGCAGGGAGTGCGACGAAGATGAACAAGGCAATCAGTGCAGTCAAAGCAATCGTCCAGAGCAGCCCTGCAAAGGGAGAGCGCCGCGTCATTCCAATGCGAATATATCGTACAGAGCCATGTGCAGCCCCGCTCTGTGATGCAGCGCCTCCTTGCGTGTCCTCCCCATATTCATCCACAGTAATCCCGCGATAAGCGGCATTTTCCTCTCTGCTCATCGGCCGTACACGCGGTTCGTTCTCCATAATATCCCTCCTTAGGAATCCTGTCCCCCTACAACACTGTAGAGCATCTTAACGAAACCATCTTCCCCAAGGTAGCGTGGGTCAAAAGAAACACAATCAAGTGTTTCCCACATATGCTGGAGTGCAGCACGAACCTCCTCCCGTTCTGCACCAAATACATGATAAAGCTCCGTAATCGGATCAAGATCAATACAGTTCATCTCAGCAAACAGAAAGATTGCCGCCGTCAAAGATGCCGGCTGTTCTGCGCCTATGGCATCCAAATATGCATAGTCCAGATATAATTTAATAATCAGCCCTTGTGCGTATTTACTAAAACCAAGTTTTCCCGTCACATCCTGCAGTGCTGCAATGATCTCATGCGAAACACTCTCGGTACCCAAAGTACGGGGAATCGGTTTGGGCAGCTGCCGACGCGGCAACACATCGAGCTGTGCAAGTGAGGAGAGTACATGAATGGTATGACGGATGAGTGCAGCCTCACGTAGGATAAAATCATCCATCTGTGCATCCTGCTGCTGCAAGCGAAACAGTTCATACTCCCGAAACAGCATATCTCTGATACGCTTCTGCAATCGCTTGCTTGCCGGAATCGCAGTAATGTAATTGAGCATCATCATACCCTCATCACAGATGTGCCCAAACAGGATGTTTTTGCTCAATGAGCCAGGCAAATCTGGATGCGGCAGAACAATCTCCGCATCGCGCAGAATGTCACGGCAAACGACATATTCATCGTATTCCTCCGTGACCGCTAAGACAGCAAAACGCGCTGCAAGGAGATCATGCATAATATCGCGCTCATTGTAATCAAGCCGTGCGCCCTCCTGTGCATGATAATGAAAGATCGGTGTCTCATCTGTCGCGATCAAGTGATAATCGAAGAAAAAGAAATCCCAGAACCGCAGCCAGAAAATTTCCTTTTCCTCCTCCGGTGCCTCCTCATAGGTACTCATATCATAGAGATCGCCGGTATAGAGCATCGCAGCCCGACCAATATCAAGCTGGTACTCCGGACGACGAAAATATTCACCTATCTTGTGCAGGAGATGGTTCAGCTCAATATTCAGCTCCTCCATCTCCGCCCGTTCATCCTCTTCAAGATCCTCGAGTGTCAGTCCCGCCTTTTCCTCCCACTGAATGAACTCCGGCAGCCGAAAGCGCCCCGTGATATAGAACTCTGCCAGATCTGCGTCAAGCTCCCCCATGTCGAGGTCATATTCCCCAGTATCTTCCAGATAAGTCAAAAATGTGCGCATCCGCTTAAAATAATCTTCGACATGGCGTTTGAGCGGACGCCCATCAATATGAGCCTCTGCATAGCGGAAAAAGAGTGCCAAATAATCAATCCGAAGAAAAATACGTGCCAGAGAATCATTTCTGCGCAAAATGACAGAGAGAAAATCCTCGATACAGTACCAGTCAGCGCACAGCTCCTCACCGCTGCGCCCACGCCATGCGGCAGCGCGCAAATACCGCTCTACAAGTGCACGCGGCACAAAGATATGGGCGCGTCCATGCCCCTCATAGAAACGCTTGACTAAAGCGTAGACATTTTCCATGCAGCCCTCCCGCTGTCATTGCGTTTCCAAAAAACAAATACATATACGATTTATCCTAACAAATGTCCTATCTATTGTCAATGACAATAGATAGGGGACAGACACAGTATATATTCATGAATTTTTAGAAAAAAGCGGCCGGGCTTAAAAACGAAGCCACAGCCGCTTTTTATGATACGATTTCCTTATATCCCAATCAGCGCTCTGAAAGGAGAACCAGACCGCCCCTGCGCTCATAGCCCGTATCCCACAGCGTACGCAGATCGAGCCAGCGCCAGCTGCCATACGTAATGGCCTTAACAGCACATGCCCCATCAAAGTCCTCGTAGCCTGTCAGCAGGTACCAGTGCCAGACATAAAAGTCCATGGACGGCGCCTTGTGTTTGAGGGTAAGGCAGGGGATTGGCATGCCGATGTCAATCTGTTGCCGTACAACGTCCCGTGTCTTTTCATAGGGATGCTCTCCTTCCCATGGACTGAGCGCAATACACTCTATCCCATGGTCATGGAGATACCTGGAAAAGCCCTCAATGTAAATATCAAGTCGGTCAATCCCCGTAAAACGCGGCCTAAGATATGGGCGCATGATTTCAGAAAATGCCACATAGTCCGTGCGCGTAGGAGGCAGACGAAACGGATAGATCTGTGAAAGACCGCGGTGCATCGCGAGATAGACCGACACATCACAGGCTGTCTCCGCACCACAGCCGCCGTCTCTCATCCATCGGTCAGTGAACCAGTCTTGGTTCCCGCCATAGGATGTTTCAATCTGAAAGTAGTCAAGTTCTCTGCGCATAACGGCTCCATCAGGCAAAGAGATCTTTGAATTTCTCAGTAAAACTCTTTTGCTCCGGGTTGACCGCATCACCACTGAGTTCGGCAAACTCCTGGAGAAGCTCTTTCTGCCGTGCAGAAAGCTTCTGCGGTGTCGTTACGCGGATGCGGACATGCTGATCCCCCCGCCCCGCACCGCGCAGGTTTGGAATCCCCTTGCCCTTGACGCGCAGCACCGTTCCTGTCTGAATGCCTGCCGGGATTTTAAGATCCACAGCGCCGTCAAGCGTCGGCACCTGCACCGTATCACCGAGTGATGCCTGCACGAAGGTAATTGGAATCTCAATGATGACATCGTTGCCGCGCCGCTGAAAGAGTTTGTGTGGACGGATGAAAATGTAGACATAGAGGTCACCGTTCGCCCCGCCGCGCACACCGGCCTCACCGCCGCCTGTAACGCGGACGCGCTGTCCGTCGTCCACACCACGCGGAATGTTGACCTTCATCGTGCGTGTGACACGGCGTCTGCCCGTACCGCTACAGTCAGTACAGGGCGTCTTGATGATCTTGCCCGTTCCGTGGCACTTGCTGCATGTCCGTGAGGACATCATACTGCCCAGGATGGTGCGCTGCATGACTTGCTCCTGACCGGAGCCATGACAAACTGGACAAGTTTCCGCATCAGAGCCTTTTGCTGCGCCGCTGCCGCCGCAAGTCTCACAATTCTCCTCACGCGGAATGGATAGCTCTACCTCTTTGCCGAACGCCGCTTCTTCAAACGAGATCTCAAGGTCGTAGCGCAGATCCGCACCGCGCTCAGGTCCCTGCCTGCGCGCGCGGCGCCCGCCGCCCATGCCGAACATATCGAATATATCGTCCATATCGAAGCCGCCGAAACCGGCCCCCCCGAAGGGGTTCCCCCCTCCGGCACTGCCGCCGCGGCGCGGGTCAAAGGCATCGTGCCCAAACTGATCATAGGCAGCCTTTTTCTGCGGGTCCTTGAGCACATCATACGCCTCGTTGACCTCTTTGAATTTCGCCTCAGCGGTCTTAGGGTCGTCACGATTGAGGTCGGGATGATATTTGCGCGCGAGTTTTTTGTATGCTTTTTTAATCTCATCGTCCGAGGCTCCCTTAGCGACGCCTAGAACTTCATAGTAATCGCGTTTCTCGCTCACGATACCACCTTACTTCTTGTCGTCCTTGACTTCGCTGAATTCAGCATCGACGACATCATCCTCCTGCGGGGCACCCTGTGCACCTGTACTCTCTGCCCCCGGTGCAGCGCCTCCTGCGGCACCGGATGCCTGCTGTGCCTGCTGATATGCCGCCGCAGAAAGCTCATAGAGCGGCTGACGAAGCTCTTCTGTTGCGGACTTAATCGCCTCAATATCCGTGCCCTTGAGTGCTTCCTTGAGTTTTTCAATACCGGCATTCGCCTTATCAACGAGCGCCTTGTCCGCATTCTCACCGAGATCCTTGATTGCCTTCTCTGCCTGATAGACAAGGGAGTCGCCTGCGTTGCGCGCATCGACGGCTTCTTTTTGCACCTTGTCTTCTGCTGCATGCGCCTCAGCCTCTTTGACCATGCGCTCAATGTCCTCTTTGCTCATGCCGCTGTCGGACTGAATCGTGATCTTTTGCTCCTTACCCGTGCCGAGATCCTTCGCTGACACATTGACTATGCCATTGGCATCGATGTCAAATTTGACCTCGATCTGCGGTACGCCGCGCGGTGCAGGCGGAATATCCGTAAGCTGGAAGCGGCCAAGGGTCTTGTTGCCCGCCGCCATTTCGCGCTCACCCTGCAGAACGTGAATTTCAACGCCGGGCTGATTGTCCGCAGCCGTCGAGAATACCTGACTTTTCGATGTTGGGATGGTCGTATTGCGGTCGATGATCTTCGTGCAGACACCGCCGAGTGTCTCGATACCAAGCGAGAGCGGCGTAACGTCGAGGAGCAGCACGTCCTTGACCTCGCCAACGAGTATGCCGCCTTGAATGGCTGCGCCGATGGAAACACACTCATCCGGGTTGACTCCCTTTGATGGCTCTTTACCGAGGATTTTGCGAATCGCTTCCTGTACTGCGGGAATACGCGAGGAGCCGCCGACAAGAATGATCTTGTGAATATCGCTGCTCGTCAGCCCTGCGTCCTCCATCGCCTTGCGCGTCGGAACCATCGTACGCTCCACAAGGTCGGCTGTAAGCTCATCGAATTTTGCACGAGAGAGGGTGAGATCGAGATGCTTCGGCCCCGATGCATCTGCCGTGATGAACGGCAGATTGATGTTCGTCTGTGTCATATTGGAGAGCTCGATCTTCGCCTTCTCTGCCGCCTCGATGAGACGCTGTGCGCTCATCTTGTCCTGCGAGAGGTCGATGCCGTTCTCCT
>CALIBA010000231.1 GCA_938045435.1 uncultured Selenomonas sp. | reverse complement strand
GATCAACAGCCTCAAAGGACTAGACCCCGGCACCGCCCAGATCGTCAGCGCCATCCTCGGCGCCGCTGCCGCAAAAGTTGCCGGAGGAAGTGCCGCCGCAGGAGCATCCGCGGCGGCAACGGGAACGAAGTGGAACAAATATGAAAAGTTGCCGAGAATCAAAGAGCAACTTGAACATCTTCCTGAACAGGAGATTTATCAGTCTTTAAGAGATGGAGACTATATTCTTCTTTACGATTTTGAAGAAAACAGATACAGCGTCTGCATTGCGGTGAATAATAAGGGCGAGGCTTGGGATATCCCTCTTGGAGATCATGGTTATAAAGTCAAAATACCTGAATCAGGTTATGTACCTTATACTGTTTATGATGGAAATGTAACTGGTGCACAACAAGATGATATGTTTCGAGACAGAAAATATATCGGTAAACTTATACCAGCAACAGGAGAATCTGTCCCATTAAAGGAACAAAAGGATCAAACAAACTCTTTCAAGGAGTTTGCTGCTGTTGCACATGAAGGATTGGATTTGGCAGGATATGTTCCCGGTTTTGGTTCTGCGACGGGAGCAGCAGAAACGATCCTGTATCTTGTAGAGGGAGATGATGAGCAGGCGGCATTCTCTGCGATAACAATCATTCCCGGAGCAAAATATGTCAAGGCTGCAAAGAAGCTGACTGATGTGCCAGGAGTTTCACGCCTTATAAGAACCAAAAAAGATGTTCCAGCGCGTTTGCCGGCAGGAAAACCGGCAGGAGCTGATAAAAATCTTTCCCCAGCGGGGGTTGCATTGGATGAGAACAGATCGGTAAATAAGGTGCTGGAAGGAGCAAAGCCTGGAAATAAAACAAAAGGGCCAACCACACAATATGAAAAAACGGGTGGATATGGACAAGCCGAAAAAGATTTTTACTCATTGGATTTAGAGAAAGGAAGTGTTAGAGATAGAACAGATGAGAAAGGAAAGAGGATAAAAACAGGTCGACTTCGCGATGGCAGAAATGTAAACGTGAGAGAGAATAGCACAGAGGGACACCCAACTTTAGAAATTCAATCTGGAAAAAACCGAATAAAAGTTAGATACAACAACTAATCATAGAGTTTGGAGGAAAATACAATGTATGGAAAATGGAGTCAATGGAAGCCAGTTCCGGATCTTCCCGGAAAGATGTATACTGAAAAATTAATCGACGGTTATGACGGCTTAGAGATCACTTTAAAGGCACGCGATGACAGCCGCGGTATCAAAATAAGCTTCCCTTACCTTGTTATCTCCTATCAAAGTACAGAGGAAGGAAACCGATATAAAACACTTATTTTTTTAGAAAAAAAATACGGAACAGATTTTTATGCAAAATGGACATTGTTTGAAGTGCAGGATTCTGCTCTGATCAAATGGGTACAAGAAGAATCATGTATAGGTGATGATCTCCAAGTAAAGCAATTTACTCTAATTACAGTGGATGAATTTATCGATATCATCACCTTGGGTGATCCTGACATTGAAATACTATGAGTTTCGGAAAGTACAGATACTCATATATAGGTCGGTTGCGTTACTATCTTCTGCTCTTACAGATGTCAGATAATAAACTTTAATTTTGCATCTCCATGCCTGTCAAGGGCAATGCAAGCAGCAGGACAACGTCTGCCATTGCAGAGGGAACCATTGACATCAGGGAGAATCCCACGCAGGACATCTCTGTACTCAGCCGTGACACAGAGAATGCCCTCAATGAGCTCGGCAGAATCTTTGACAAGAAGAAGATCGAGG
>CALIBA010000230.1 GCA_938045435.1 uncultured Selenomonas sp. | reverse complement strand
GAACATCGAGCTCTCCGAGATCATTGCCGATGCCTATCTCGACCGCCATGCGGCAGGTGCAGTGATCGAGGCAAAGACGGGCATGACATTCACCGCCGCCGAACGCGCCCTGCTGCAGGAACTTGCGACCGCCGTCATCGTCCGTTCCGCACGCATCGTTGGGGCGACCTTCGTCGCGATCATCCAGCACCGTATGGGCGAGAACGAGCTCGAGAACCAGTTCATCGCCGTTGACGGCTCCGTCTATGAGAAAGTCCCGCTCGTCGCACATCACCTGCGTGGTGTGCTCGACACTCTCCTCTTGGACGAGGCAGTCAACGTCAAGATCATCCTCGAAAACACAGGCTCCGCCCTCGGCGCAGCACTCGCGGCAGCCATGACAGGACGAAACGAAAGCATAAAATGAAGTGGTTCATTGTAAAATGAAACTGGACACATAAAAAATAGGATAAAATGAAGACCGCCATCTGGACGTATCTTTTTTGCCCGCTCAATGCCTCCTTGTTCGGACGAAAAAATCTACGCCAATTTGGCGGTCTTCATTTTATCAATGGTTCCTTAAATCATCTCTTTTTCCCATAAACGTACGATGTTGAAGTCGAGCTTGTCTGCCGTGCTCTCGATCAGCGCGATCTCCTCTGTTGTGAGGGTTATCTTCATTGCCTGCACGGCATCTGTGACATGGCTCTTTTTGGTCACACCGATGATGGGCAGCGTGCCCTTGTTGATTGCCCAAGCGACGGGAATCTGTGCGATGTCTACGTGGTACTTGTCCGCGAGCAGCTTGAGAGAGGTGTTCAGCATCTCGATTTTATCCATGATGGGATTGTAGATTGCCGCACGTTCAGAGTTGTTCGGCATAGGATTCAGTGTACTGTACTGTCCCGAGAGCGCGCCCTGCTCAAGCACCATGTACGAGAAGAACCGGATGTCGTTTGCGCGGCAGTAGTCCAGAATCCCCGAATCCTCAGAGGAGCGGTTTATGAGACTGTAGTGGTTCTGCACCGCACCGAGTTTCTGCCCGTGCGCGCGAAGGATTTTGTCCGCCTCCTTGATCTCTGCGAGATTGTGGTTTGATACACCAATCATTGGTGCGTCGGCTTTGCCCTCAAAGAACTTTGCCATGCGTTCCATCCAACATGGTGCCTCTGTCGTGTTATGCAGCCAGTAGATATCCATGTTCTCCACACCGAGCAGCTTTCGCTGCATTTCCCACATATCTGCAACAGGTGTATCCGAGGATGGATCCATGCACTGCGGCGTAAGCTTGTCCGCGATGAGATAGGAGTCACGTGCATGCCCCTTGAGGAATGCGCCGAGCATCTGCTCCGATGCACCCATGCCGTATGCATACGCCGTATCCCAGAGGTTCAGCCCATGCGCCATCGCAGCGTCAAAGACGGGGCGCAGCTGCTCCTCCGTGTAGTTTGTACCGAATGTGCCGTCGTTGCCCCACGCCCATGCACCGAGCGCAATCTTTGGCAGATCTGTCATTGTGATTCCTCCCATTTTGTAGAAACGATTCTTATGCTACGAGGACAAATTTGCTACATAAAGTATTCGGTGCATCAGAGGTATTTTCCTTTGTCGATGACTTTTTTCTTGCCCCGCATGGAGAAACATCGTACAATGAAAGCGGAAGTTCGATGTATTATGGTATAGGAGGGAGACCTATGGAGGTCAATGCAAATCTTGCGCAGGATGTGTTCAAGGATGCGGGGGAGAGCGTCATCTTCCTCATGCTCTCACTGAAGCGTGAGGATATCGAGAAGGAGCGGGAGATCATCGCCGATATGGCGGATCGGATGGAGGCGATTCAGCGCTCGATGAACATCCGCGTCGCACCGGAGGCGGTGAAGTTCTCATTTGGGTTCAGCAACCGTGCGTGGGAATATCTCTTTCCAACGGCAAAGAAGCCGAAGGAACTGGAGGATTTCAAGGGGGTAAACGGAGCGCATCACACAGCACCTGCGACACCTGCCGATCTCTTTCTTCATGTGCGCGCGGGTCAGGCGGCAACCAGCTACCTCGTCGTCGATCAGATCATGGGCTTCCTTCGTCCTGTCGTAGACGTGGTGGATGAGACACATGGCTTTCACTATCTTGAGGGACGTGCAATCATTGACTTCATTGACGGAACGGAGAATCCCGTCGGTGAGGAGGCAAAGGAGTGGGCGATCATCGGCGCGGAGGATCCGGAGTTCATCAACGGTTCCTATGCCTTCGCGCAGAAGTATGTTC
>CALIBA010000229.1 GCA_938045435.1 uncultured Selenomonas sp. | reverse complement strand
GACCGCAGTGGTGACTGTGCGAGTGCCGGAGCCCCAGTTTGAGGGTCAGACCAAGCAGAAGCTCGGGAACTCCGAGGTCACCGGTGCGGTGAGTTCGGTGCTGAGTGAACAGCTCACTTATTTTTTGGAGCAGAATCCGGCGATTGCAAAGCAAATTTGCGACAAGGCCATACTCGCGCAGCATGCGCGGGCGGCAGCGAGAAAGGCACGCGACTTAACGCGCAGAAAATCTGCATTGGACGACATGGCGCTGCCCGGAAAGTTGGCGGATTGCTCGAGTAAGGATCCGGAGGAATGCGAAATTTTCATTGTCGAGGGAGATTCGGCAGGCGGTTCGGCGAAGACCGCACGCGATCGAAAGACCCAGGCTATTCTGCCTCTCCGCGGTAAAATCCTGAATGTAGAGAAGGCGAGAATGGATCGCGTCTACGGAAATGCGGAAATTAAGGCGATGATTACCGCTTTCGGCGCCGGAATCCACGAGGATTTCGATATCTCCAAACTGCGCTATCACAAAATCATCATCATGACGGATGCCGATGTGGACGGCGCACACATCCGCACACTGCTCCTCACGTTCTTCTACCGCTATATGAAGCCGCTCGTTGACCACGGGCATGTCTACATCGCACAGCCGCCACTCTACCAAATCCGCAAGGACAAGAAGCACTACTATACCTATACGGACGAGGAGCAGGCAAAGAAGCTCGACGAGATTGGGCGCGACGGCGTGACCATTCAGCGCTACAAGGGTCTTGGCGAGATGAACCCCGAGCAGCTCTGGGAGACGACGATGAACCCCGAAGGCCGCACGATGCTGCGCGTCGCGGCAGAGGATGCCGAGGCTGCCGATGAGCTCTTTACCATCCTCATGGGCGACAAGGTTGAGCCGCGCCGCCAATTTATCGAGGAGAATGCACGTCTCGTGCGCAATCTGGATATCTGATTTTATTTGTATCGTATATAGGAAATCCCCTTGACGCTCCTGTGTCAAGGGGATTTGTTTACTTGTGCTACATATGTTCTTATGCTATACTATTTTCAAGCACTGTCGAAAGGGCGGTCGAATCTTGCCCCCTGGAAAGGGGGAGGTTGGTATGGAGACCTACGAATTTCTCACGTTTATTGTAGTGTTCACCGTGCTGATTATATCCATGAAACGATAAAAGAGAAACCCCCGCCTTGCGTCTACCAAACCCTGGCGGGGAAATCTCGCTTGTAATGGGGGCGACCGCTAGACAGTGCCCCTTTTTATGTCTCTATTTTATCATTTATGAGCCGTATCGTCAAGGATCATGGAACGGAGAAAATGAGTATGAAGGAATTTTTTGATCGGCTCTCGGTAGATCGGAGCGACTGGCGTGATGTTTTTTCAGCGTGCCTCGGTAAGATGATGTGCGTCCAGAATGCCTGCGGCGCACTTGTGGTGCAGAATGAGAATTGGAACATCGACCTTGGGCGCGGCGTTATATTCTTCGGTATGCGGGAGTATCCGATTCAGTTCATCGGGAGTGCGTCCAAATCGAGCGGCACATGGCTCTGGGGATGGGAGAATATCAATCACTTCCCCGATACGATCATCTGCCTTGCCAACGAGACAAAGGCACGCGGCGAGGAATGGCATCTGGAGCCGCTGACAGAGGCAGAGTTTGATCTGAACGATACATTCAATGGGCACAACCTCTCCATCGTCGCCTGCGGGCTTGCAGATGGATATGCCTACTATCGCTGTCCGCACGAGGGTGGAGCATTCTTTGTCGGCATTTCAGATGTGCCGGAGGAGGTCTTTGCCTCCGTTGATTTTCCGCGCTTCGTTTCGACGGTGACGCAGTGCATCGAGCAGTTCGAGGTCGATCATCGCATCTTTGCCGAGGCGTTCCTCCTGTGGAACCGTACGCCGTACGAGTGGAGCGGAACGACTATCACAGCACACTTCACGCAGGATCTGGTCATTGACTTTGAAACTGCGGGCGGTATGCAGCGCATCGCTTCCATCAAGAGTATCTAATGTATAGATCGCTGTTGTATCAAGTCGCTGCTTAACATCTGCAGTACAGGCATAAGAGGAAGTATATGGATGGAAGAAATTATTTGGATCATGGTGCTCATGTCAGCCGGTATCTCTGTTGGCGTATTGACGGTACGGTTTCTTGCGCGTTCTCGAGCGGCGCATGCGTTTTATGATGTGCTGCGCATCGAGGGTGGGTGTCTGATGACGTTTTACCATGGACTGTGCGGCAGTACAGAGGAGAGCTATGCGCTTGATGAGATTCGCGTCGTGCGTTTTTTCTGCCGATCGACCAAAGGGAACCTCACGTTTATGGGAGAGATGCAGATCGTGAAGAAGGATGGACAGAAGAGCCGCCGCTATGTTTATGACGGAAGTTCGTATCTTAAAAAGATGGTCTGGCGCACGTCCCGTGCTCTGCTGCTGCGCACGACCGAGCAGATGACAGAGGAACTTGCGCTCCATGGGATTCGCTCCGAGGTGGATCCGCTGATGTATCGCCAATAAACATGCCCCCGCACAGGGGGCATTTGGGACTGCCATTTCGTATCAAAATAAATTTATTGTATCTATTGACGTTATGTTTTATGTATGATATACTCCGTTTGTAATTAAGTTAATTACAAAAAAGGAAATGACGTTACGGAGGTATTTCATATGAAAATCGCAGTTGTGGCATCGAATGGGAAGGCAAGCCGTGCCATCATCGAGGAGCTTGTGGCGCGCGGACATGAGGTGACGGCGTTCGCGCGGAGTGAAAATAAGAGCGCGGCCAAGAACTTCGTTCAGAAGGATATTCTCGATCTGAGCAAGGATGATCTGGCGGGATTTGATGCGGTCGTAGACGGGTTCGGTGCGTATGCGCCGGAGACGCTGCCGCTGCATACAAAGACAAGCCAGCATCTGGTGGATCTTGTGGCGGGGACAGAGATGCGTCTCTATATCGTCGGTGGTGCGGGCAGTCTCTATGTCGATCCGGCGCACCGTGTGCAGCTGGCCGATACGCCGGAGTTCCCGGCAGAGTTCTATCCGCTGGCGAAGGCACAGACGGAGGAGCTGGCGGCGCTCCGCTCCCGCACGGATGCGAAGTGGGTCTTTGTGAGCCCCGCGGCAGATTTCCGTGCCGACGGGGAAAAGACGGGCAAATATATTCTCGGCGGTGAGGAACTGACGCTAAGCGCAGCGGGCGAGAGTGTCATCAGCTATCAGGATTATGCGCTCGGGATGGTCGATCTGATCGAGAGCGGGGCGCATATCGGCGAACGCGTGTCTCTGGTGCAAGCATAAAGGTTGTAGGGATGTTCTCTCTACAAAGGAAGTGTTCTCCATGTCTTTATCGCTCATAAAACAGTTGATTGACATCCTCCTCACCGAGATGCCGGAGTACCGCGCACAGGCGGCACAGGTCGCAGCAGAGCAGACAGCACAACGCAGCCTGCTCCGTGCACTGATGAATGTGCGGGAGCCGCGTCCGCTCTCTGCCGAGTTCCTGCGTTTGCAGGATGAACTGCTCAAAGCCGAGCGGGACCAGCGCGGAACGGTTGATGCGATTATGATTCCTGCTGCCTCGGCAGATCCACGCCTTGCCCTTTGGCAGGGGGATATTACGCGCCTTGTGGTGGATGCCATCGTGAATGCAGCCAACAGCCGTCTGCTCGGCTGCTTCATCCCCTGTCACCGCTGCATCGACAATGCCATCCACAGCGCGGCGGGTCTCGCTCTGCGTGCAGAGTGTGCAGCGCGCATGGAGCAGCAGGGACATCCGGAGAAAACGGGCAGCGCAAAGATCACGCGCGGCTACAATCTCCCTGCACGTTATGTTCTCCATACAGTCGGGCCGATTGTGCGGGGCACATTAACGGAGCGTGATAAAGAACTGCTTGCCTCTTGTTACCGCTCCTGTCTTTCATGCGCTGTGCAGCACGATTTGAAAAGCATTGCCTTTTGCTGCATCTCCACGGGAGAGTTCCATTTTCCCAATAAAGAGGCGGCGGAGATCGCGGTGCACGAGGTGCGTGCATTTCTCGCGCAGAATAAAACAATGGAGCGCGTTGTCTTCAATGTATTCAAGGATGAAGATAAGGAGATTTACGAAAGACTTTTATCATGAGGGAATCCATTTTACAACTAAAAAAAGTCCTTGCTTCAGCAGACTGTATTCTCATCGGCGCAGGGGCGGGGCTTTCGACGGCGGCGGGCTATGACTATGCGGGTGCGCGCTTCCTCAAATATTTTTCAGATTTTCAGGAACGCTTCGGCATCACGGATCTCTATACGGGCGGATTCTATCCGTTTCCCACGCGCGAGATATTCTGGGCGTGGTGGAGCAGGAGTATCTACATCAACCGCTATGCCCCCATGCCGCCGAGCGATGTCTATGTAAATCTCCTGCGCCTGGTGGATGGACGGGATTATTTCGTCCTGACGACGAATGTGGATCATACCTTTCAGCGGGCGGGATTTGACAAGGAACGGCTCTTTTATACGCAGGGGGATTTTGGTCTTTTTCAGAGCAGTCGTCCTATGGGGGCTTCGGCGGGGAAAACGTATGACAATGAGGAGCATATACGCGCCATGCTGCGCGCACAGGGATTTTCGTTTGGGGCAGATGGGGCGCTGCTTCTGCCGGCACATGGCAATCCCCTGATGGAGATTCCGACGGCGCTGATTCCCTATTGTCCCGATGATGGTGCAGAGATGACAACGCATCTGCGTGTCGATGCGTCTTTCGTGGAGGATGCAGGCTGGCGTGCAGCGGCTGCGCGATACCAAGATTTTCTGCAGCATACTAAGGGGCGGCAAACGCTCCTGCTGGAGCTTGGTGTTGGGATGAATACGCCCGGCATCATCAAGTACCCGTTTTGGCGGATGGCGGCACAGCGCATGGATGTGACGCTCGCGTCGGTGAATCTCTGGGTGGAGGATCTCCCCGATGAGATTCGCGCACGCAGTATTGTGATCGGGATGGATATTGGAGCGGTGCTGCAAGAGATTGCATAAGAAAAAGCTGCCTACAGGCAGCTTTTTTCGTGTGGAACTTATGAGAGCAGCGCAAGACAGAGGCTCAAAAGAGCGTTCTCGTGTGCATCGGTGGAAAGAGCAGGCTGTGGTGATCCAGACCGTAGCGAATACAAAGATCCGCATCGGCGGCGTAGTCAACACAGATGGATGAGATTCCTTCGCGTGTGGTGATATAGACATCCGACTCTTGGAGTACCTCGATGGAAAATGAGAGTTTTTCACTGCATGTATGTGACAGGATGAGCGCTGCATTCTCCCCGCACTGGGTGAGGAGGGACTGAATGACCATAGTCTGTGTGCTATATGCATCCCCCTCGGGCAGGGCAAGCATGAGCGCGATGGGGTTGTCTGCGGTATATGTAGAGAGGTAGGATTCTATCACGCGCGGCCAGACGGCAAGGGAGACATCAATGTCAAAGTCCGGCACGAAGTAGGCGATTTGATAGCCGTCCGCCTTCAGTTTCTGTATGGATTTGATTGTTTCGATGTATGTGGGGGAGGTTTCTTGTTCCGGCAGTACATCGAACGTATCTAAGAAGGCACGCATATTTTTGTTGAAGCGGGGCAGGTATTCTTCGATGTCGGACTGCGGCCAGTTCCACCATTTGATGCGCTGCAGCCGCGTGACGGTATCTTTGTCGAAACGGTACTTGATGATGCGCGCGGGGTTGCCGACGGCGATCGCATAGGGCGGGATGTTCTTTGCAACGACAGCGCCGGTGCCGATGACAGCACCGTTTCCAATGCGGATGCCGCCCATGATCGTTGCATTGGCACCGATCCAAACATCGTTGCCAATGATGATTTGGTGGCGGCTGACCGGATCTTCCATAGGTGTCAGCGGAAGTGCAGGGTCAGGAGCACTTGCTTCCTCGATGATCTGCTGCGGATAGGTCGTAATGCAACGATAGTCATGATTCATACCGATCATAAAGGTTAGGCGATGTGCCAGGGAGGAATATTTTCCGATCAGGATATGCTCGTTTTCTTTATCAAATGTCTCTAAACGGCCACTGACGATGTAGGAGCGCTCCCCAATGGTAATCATGAGCTTTTTTTGATCTTCATCCCGATAGATTTTTCGAAGCTGTGGGGAAAAGTTATCTAACGTAAATTTTTGAATCATAAATGTGATGCTCCTTTACGATACGATAGAATCTTATCATACCATATCCGCATTGTTTTCGCGATATAAATATAGATGTACTTCTCTATTCGCGCTTATTTACAAAATATGATATAATGAACCCAATGTATTGTGCAGGAGGCGGGGCGATCTGCCTACACACGAAGAGACGGGGGAAGTATATGGCAGATCGGATTGTTTCGACTGAGGATATTTCGTGGATTTCTACGCGCCTAAAGGAGCTTGATGATTCTGTTCATACGACGAACAGCAATGTCGTCTTGATGGGCAACCAGATCAGTGCGCTGAAAAAAGAACTGCATCAGCTGTCATCGGATTTTGCTGCGTTTTCTAAGATGCAGCGGCTTGCGAACCGCGCACAGACGGCGGAGACACGCCTCGTGAAACTCCGGCAGGAGATCGAACAAAAGTTCGGGCACTATGCCATTGTCCGTCGGACGATGAAGGGGATCTTGCAGGCAAATGATCTCGGCATTGTGCGCAGGGACACGATCACGGCGGCGACAGAGGAGCTGATGCTGGGGGCACCGGAATACTGGCTCGCGCCTGCGCTCGTCGCGCTCTCGGCGTGGATCAGTGACCGGGAGGATCTGGCGCAGCGGGCGCTCCGCGAGGCGGTGCATCGCGATGATGAAAAGACGTCGCTCCTCTTTGCGCTCATCTGCCGCCGCGCAGACCGCAGTCCTGCGGCATTGCAGTGGGTACGCCGCTATCTGGATATGCAGGATGAAACGGCGCTCGACCGCAAGGCCATCCTCATCATCGACGCCTATGCGAACGGGCTTTTCGGACGCGATAGTGAGGGGATGATCCAAAAACAGCTCGATTGTTGGATAGAGCGCCTCGCAGAGGCACCGGATTTCATCGCGGAACAAGAGCATAGGTGGCGCGAGGCGCTTCAGCTCTTTCAGCCGGAGAAGCTGAGTGAGCAGGAACTTGACTATCCGTATTTGAAAAAATACAGCAAGACGTGGAATGAGCTTGCAGAGGCGATGTGTGCCGCACATTTGCATGAACGTGTCTATGACCACTTCTATCAGATCTTTTGGCAAGAGCCTGTGCTCAAGGGTCTGATAGAGGAGCTGGACCGCGTGTTGGAGAGCCTCGTGACGGATTTTGATGATGCGGAGCAGTCCCTGCATGAGGCGCAGACGCTTGAGCAGCTCGTCATTGATGCCGAGGGGGATGAGGCGCGCGCGAAGCGTGAGATGCAGATGAAGCAGCAGGCGTTCGAGGAGCGCCGCAATTTTATGCAGCTCGTGACGGATGCAGCGATGAATCCGGAGGAGTCCCGTGCGAATATCACGGTGCAGAAGATGGCGATTGCCTTCTCGCGCGATTGGATTCTCTCCGCCTATCGGGATGTCATTGCAAAGAACCGCATGGCAGTGCCGCATACGGTGAAGTTTTCTCTCGGTGCCTTTACGGCACAGACGCAGGACGGGGAAAACGAGACGGAGGTACTGGAGGCGTTCACCGCATGGGCGGCAGAGGAGCGCAGAAAGGCGCTCTCTGCGGTCGGTCTCAGCGCAGGGCAAAAGCTCTGCGGCGCGGGTGCGGTGCTGCCGCCGCTCGTTGGGATTTTAGGCGGGCCGGTGGGGATTGCGATCGGTGCTGCTGTTTCCATCGGGATGTTCCTGTTCTATCGGAGCGCGAAAAAGGATGTCGATGCCCGCCATCAGACCATCACCGATCAGTATACGGAGGATGAGGCGAGCGGCGTTCAGATCATCCGTGCACTGATGGCAGAGGTCGTTGACTACCGCGCCGCATTTCAAAGGGCCGATGAGAGCAGCACACGCGTGACCGATTTTCTAACGGAGCTGCATACGGGGCAGTTCGTCCTCGGGCAGGCTGCACATGAGCGGCGCGTGCAGATTTGAGAGGAGGGGGCACAGTGAGCCAGCAGAGTGCTTTTGCAGAGATTCAAAAAAAGACAGAGCGGGTCTGTTCGCATTGTGGTGCCGTGTATGGAGAAAATGCGGCCTTTTGCAGCAGCTGCGGAGCGTGTACATTGGGCACTGCGGAAAAGGGCGGTGCAAAAGCGGCGGCCACCGCAGATGCACGCGGCGATATGCCGTTTGCGCCCATTGATGCGGGTGCGGCGGCGCAGCAGATGCCATCCCCCCGAGATGAACCCATCGGAGAGCGCGGTGCAGATATTTTTGCAGCAGGGCTTCCCATGTGGAACCTCACACCGCCGCACAGCCCCGTGCGCAGGAGCAGAATATGATATGTCCGCCTAAGACCTATGCCGATTGGATCGCGCTCCTTGCGCTTTTCAAAGAGCGCGGACACGATGAGGAAGTCCTTGCGGCGATGCAAGAGGGCAGTCTTTCGTGGCAGTCCGGCGTCGCGGAGCGTTTCACGGCGCAGCTGATGAATGCCGTCGAGGTGCGTTTGGGTGCGGCCTCAGAGGTCTTTTCCCGCAGTATGCAGCATGCACGGGATGAGCGGGAAACCATTGCGGCGCTGCTTGGTCTGCGGCGCACACTCTCCTTTTTGCTGCGTGCGGTCGATCTCCCCGCCCTGCCTAAGGAGCAGCGGGCAGCGCTGTGTAAGATGGTTGCAGAACATGCCGAAAGGATGCAGGAGAGCCTTTTGGATACAGCACGCAGCGACCGCACGGGCAGGATGATGAGCATTGTCCGCAGTCATCGTGTGAGTGATTTGACACATTGAGCATGTGGCACTATGATACATGAATCGACGCAGAGAAGCATCCGCAGGGATGCGCTTTTTATGCATCTATAAAGGGAGGATTTTATGACGGCACGGAACGAGTGCAAAGAGCTTCTCACGCGCTATGCCATCGCGCGCATCCCCTTCATCGCCCTGCACACCGTCGAGCGCGGCCGTGCGCTCTGCCTGCTGAAGGAAGTGGCGACAGAGCTGTCGCTTCCCATCTGCGTGCATACCCTCTCGAAGGGGGTCTATGACCTCATGACGGACAAGGTCATCAGTGAGGACAAATCCATCTATGGCGCCATGGACTACATGAGCGAGCAGATGAAACGTCGCCAGAACCTCACGCTCATCCTCACGGAGATTCCCGATCTGACGAGCGACAGCAGCGACGCGCGGCAGCTCCTCGATCTCGTGACCCTTGCGAGTGAGACGGGCGGCGCCATCATCGTCTTTACGCAGGCCGCCGTCTGGAACCGCTTGCAGCGTCTTGGGCTGATGCTCTCTCTGCCGCTGCCCGATGAGGATGAGATGGCGGCGACCATTCGCCGCTACATCGACGACTACCGCACGGAAATCACGATTGAGTGGGATGAGCGGGACATCCGTGAGGCAGCCTCCATCCTCGGCGGTGTCACCGCGATTGAGGCGGAAAATGTCATGGCGGCGCTCGTTGCGAAAAAGGCCATCCGCAAGGAGGATATGGACGAGGTGCGCAACGCGAAGGACCGCCTCTTTTCCGATATTTCAGGTCTTGAAAAAATCCATGCCGATGAGAGTGTGCAGGATGTCGGCGGTCTTGCGGGTCTGCGGAGCTGGCTCGATGAGAAGCGGCAGCTCTTTTCCGCCGAAAAGCGGGCGATCCTTCGGGAAAAGGGGCTGAAATCCCCGCGCGGCATTCTCCTCGTCGGCGTGCCCGGCTGCGGTAAATCCCTCTCCGCCAAAGCGATTTCAGTCAGTTGGAAGCTGCCGCTCTACCGTCTTGATTTTGCGACCGTGCAGGGCAGCTATGTCGGGCAGAGCGAGCAGCAGCTCAGGGATGCGCTCATGACCGCGGAAAATGTCGCGCCCTGCATTCTCTGGATCGACGAGATTGAAAAAGGGCTTTCAGGGGCGGGCAGCACGGGGGACGGCGGCGTTTCCACGCGGATGGTCGGGCAGTTCCTCTTTTGGCTGCAAGAGTGCAGAAAGCAGGTCTTTGTCGTTGCAACCGCCAACGATGTCTCCATGCTGCCCTCAGAGCTGCTGCGGCGCGGGCGCTTCGATGAGCTTTTCTTTATCGACCTGCCGACTGCGGATGAGCGGGACGAGATTTTGCGGCTCTACATGCGTAAATACTTAGGCCTTGATTTTACAGGCCCCTTCGCACAGACGCTCATCGAGATGACCGAGGGGTTTACGGGGGCGGATCTGGAGTCTACGGTGCGCGATCTCGCCTATCGGACGATTGCAAGCCCTGCCTTTCAGCTCTCGGAGGAAAATCTGCGCAGTGCCTTCGAGAACGTCGTTCCGCTCTCTTTGACCGCGCCCGAGAAGATTGCCGCCATCCGCGAGTGGGGGAAGGAACGCGCCGTACCCGCAAGCGGCCGTCCCATCGGCAGCGGCACTGAGCTGCGCACATCCGGAGAAAAGCGCACGCGGCGCGTGCTGGTTTAGGAGGACATTATGCCAAGACCATTGCTCAATCAAAAGCAGGGGGAGGCGCAGGCCCTTCATCTGCATACGGCACCCACCAAAGAAATCATCAAGGATCCGCAGCAGCGCGACCGCCTCCTGCGGAAAACACGCTCTGCACGCTACATCGAGGCGCTCTGCCGGCTCGATGCGGGAGGGGCTGCGATGTGTGCGGCGGAAAAAGAAGCCATCCTCACGGAGATCCGGGCGGCGTTTCCGGATCTCGTGGAGATGCGGGGGGAGCTCATCGGCATTGTTTCAAAGTGTTATCTCGGAAAACCGTATGAAGTCCACACCCTCACCCTTACCAACAGTATCATCGAGCACTATAAAATGGGGGAGGCGCTGCCGGAAGGGCTGGAGAAGGCACGCGCCCTCGCGCTGCGCGGTGGATATGCGCTCGTTGAGGTCTATACGGATGCCTGCCGCGCCATCAGCGAGGATGGGTCGGTATCCGTCGTGCGCGTATGATGCGGGGCGCTTGACAGAAAAAGGGACAGCACAGAAATCCATAAATTTCTGTGCTGTCTTGTTGTTTATTTTTGGCGGATGCGCCGTGCAAGATCGCTTAGTAGTGCACAACGTCATCGGCTGCTGCAATCTTTGCGCGGACTTCTGCACTCTCCGGGCTCTTTAGGTAGGCGAGCGTCGTCTCCGGTACGAGCTGAGCGATGGCGGCGAGATCACCGTCTTTGATGGCACGGCGGACATTGGAGGCGCTGATCGGTGCGCCGCTGATCTCTCTGCGTGGGATGATGCGGCATTCGATGTCCGCCTTTGGCAGCTCTGTCTGCATGATTTCATTGTAGAGGCGCGTGACGCGGCTAGCGTGTTCTGAGCCGACGTAGCGGCGCGTGATGCCGAGTGCTGCTGCGATGCGCGTAAAGACGGCGATGTCGAGCTTTGCATGGCTCTCGATGACGGCATCCTCGTCCTTTTGGAAGTAGCTCGGGAATGTGGACTGGCTGACGATGTACGGACCGCTCGCATGGCAGATGACATTATTTAGATGCGCCGTGCCCTCGCGCACAAGACGTTCCCGCACGGCAAAGGGGAAGAGGCTCATCTCCTCGCTGACGATGAATAGATGCAGCAAATCGCATTCCCGCGCGGCGTATTCGACAAGGTAGAGGTGCCCGCGTGTAAAGGGGTTGGCATTGAGGACAATGGCGGCGGCAGTGCCGGATGTCTCTGGACTTTCCTTGGACAGGTTTTCGAGGTAGGAGGAAAAACCGTCGCTCTTATTTTCGAGAAAGACAATTTCCGTGCCGACACGGGCGATTTCATGAAAGCCGAGATGCTGAAAGTAGGGGGCGGTAGCGCCTTTGGTGTAGAGAAAGACGGCGTCGTTGCCGCGCTCTTTCTGTACGTCCATGAGATGCGTGAGGAGTGCGTGCAGGATGCCCTCTCCCTGGTGGGCGTGCGCGACGGCAAAGCAGCGCAGGGTATTGCCATAGCAGCTGCCTGTTGCGATGGCATGCTGCGTCTCATCGAAGATGGCGCACGTGTAGTCGAGGTTTGCATCCATGCGGATTTGTTCTTTTTCCAGGAGGGCGCGTACGCGTGCGCGTCCCTGCGCATCGGATGGCGTAACAGTGGATATTTTGTACATGATGTCTCCTTTCATGTCTTTTGAAAAAGCGCAGCAAACATTTGCTGCGCTGTGCTCATTCGCTTATCGTATCGACGTTCATATTCATGGTGGCCATGGAGGCGACACGGTCGTTTTCGGAGATGGTCATGAGACGAACGCCCTGCGTGTTGCGGCTGATGCGTGAGATCTCATCCACGGAGGTGCGGATGACCAACCCATCGGTGGTAATGAGCATCAGCTCTTGACCCGCGTGTACGACGCGAATCCCAACGACAGGGCCGGTTTTTTCGGTGACCTTCATGTTGATGAGTCCCTTGCCGCCGCGCGTCTGCGGGCGATACTCCTCGGCAGCGGTGCGCTTGCCGTAGCCGCCCTCGGTGACGGTGAGTACCTCAGAGTCTTTTTTGAGTGTGTCCATCGCGACGACTGCATCGCCATCGGCGAGCGTGATACCGCGCACGCCGCGCGCGGTGCGCCCCATGGAGCGCACGCCCTCTTCGGGGAAGGCGATTGCTTTGCCGCACCGCGTGCCGAGCATGATATGGTTTTCGCCATTGGTGAATTTGACGCCGATGAGTTCATCATCCGCATCGAGGCTCACGACGCGCAGGCCGCTCTTTCGGATGTTTGCAAACTCGACGAGCGGCGCCTTTTTGACAATGCCCCGCTTGGTGCCGAGGAAAAGGTAGCGGTCTGGGCGGAATGTGCGCACTTGGATGACGGCGGTGATGCGCTCGTCGCTCTCGATGGCGAGGAGGTTGACGATGGCGGTACCCTTTGCCTGTCGCCCGCTCTCGGGGATCTCGTACGCCTTGAGGACAAATACGCGTCCGCGGTTGGTGAAAAAGAGAATGTCGTGATGGGTGGTGGTGATGAGCAGGTCGCTGACGATGTCCGTCTCCTTCGTCCCCATGCCCTTGACGCCGACGCCGCCGCGCTTTTGTCTGCGGTAGGTGTCGAGCGGGATCCGCTTGATGTAGTTGCTCATGGTGAGGGTGACGACGACATCCTCCTCGGCGATGAGGTCGATGACGTTCATATCGCTCGCGTCAAAGGTGATCTCGGTGCGCCGCGCATCGCCGTACTTGTCGCGGACTTCGGTCAGCTCCTCTTTGATGATGGCGCGTACTTTTTCGCGGTCGGCAAGGATGCCCCTTAGCTCCTCGATGGTCCGCAGGACTTCTTGGTACTCCTCCTCGATTTTCTCGCGCTCAAGCCCCGTGAGACGCTGGAGTCGCAGGTCGAGGATGGCCTGTGCCTGCTTTTCGGTGAGGTGAAAGCCCTCCATCAGCGCCGCGCGTGCAATGTCGGCGGTGCGGCTCTCGCGGACGGTCGTGATGACGGCGTCGAGATGATCGAGGGCGATGGTGAGCCCCTCCAGGATGTGGGCGCGTGCCTCGGCCTTTGCGAGCTCATAGCGGGTGCGCCGCGTGATGACCTGCTCCTGGTGGCTGATGTAGTGCCCGAGTATTTGCCTTAGGTTCATGATGCGCGGCTCCCCATCCACGAGGGCGAGCATGATGACGCCGAAGCTGTCTTGGAGCTGGGTGTGCTTGTAGAGCTGATTGAGGATGATGTTCGGCGCACTGTCGCGGCGCAGCTCGATGACGATGCGCATGCCGCTGCGGTCGGATTCATCGCGCAGATCGGTGATGCCGTCGATCTGCTTATCGCGGACAAGCTCTGCAATCTTTTCGATGAGGCGTGCCTTGTTGACCTGATAGGGGAGCTCGGTGACGATGATGCGCGGTTTTCCGCTCGACATGGTTTCGATGTGGGCGCGCGCACGCATTTTGATGACGCCGCGGCCCGTCGTGTAGGCCTTTCGGATCTCATCGGTGCCGAGGATGAGGCCTGCCGTCGGGAAATCCGGCCCCTTGATAATGCCCATCAGTTCATCGACGCTCGTCTCCGGATGGTCGATGAGCATGAGGGTGCCATTGATGATCTCGACCATGTTGTGCGGCGGGATGTTGGTCGCCATGCCGACGGCGATGCCCGCGGTGCCGTTGACGAGCAGCTGCGGGAACTTTGCCGGCAGAACGGTCGGCTCCTTCTCTGAGCCGTCATAGTTGTCGGTAAAGTCCACCGTTTCTTTTTCAATGTCGCGCAGCATCAGCTCTGCGATTTTCGACATGCGCACCTCGGTGTAGCGCATCGCCGCCGCCGCATCTCCATCGACGGAGCCAAAGTTGCCGTGCCCATCCGCGAGCATGTAGCGCATGGAAAAATCCTGCGCCATGCGGACGATGGCGTCGTAGACGGAGCTGTCGCCGTGCGGGTGGTATTTACCGAGCACTTCACCGACGATGCGCGCTGACTTTTTGTAGGGCTTGCTGCTGGTCATGCCGGAGCCCTGCATCGCGTAGAGGATGCGTCGATGTACTGGTTTTAGGCCGTCGCGCACATCCGGCAGGGCGCGCGCGACGATAACGCTCATCGCGTAGTCGATATAGGAGTTCTTCATCTCGTGTTCGAGATTGACGGGGACGATGCGCCCCTGTCCAAAATCCAGATCCAATGTGTCACCTCTTTGTTTTCGTTCCATAAAAATCAAATATGATTATAGCATTTTCGGAACGAAAAGTCTATATTTTCGGGCTTTTGGGATGACTGGTTCTATCACAGTGGAAAGCGGGCGCTTTGCCATACACGCGGGGGCAGGAGGGGGAAGAAGGATTCCGCTGATGTGCGTCGAATGAAGTTTTGAAGGACATCATCGGGAAAGGTCGTGCCTCAATGTACTTTGGAAATGAGCGGAAGGAACGCGCCGAGAGAAAGCAGCGGGAAGCGGCACTTAGTCGTGCAAACAGCCTCTATCAGGAGAAGGAGTACGCGCAGGCGGCAGAGCTGATGCAGGAGCTTTTGCAAAAGCTGCCGCACGATACAGAGCTGCACTATGTGCGCGCGGCGTCTCTGGTGCATCTGGGACAGTTCGATGCGGCACGCAGGGAGATTGCAGAGATTCGGGCGGTGGATGCTGCGCATGCGGGTGCCGCCATGCAGGAGATCTATATTGAAAAAGCGCACGGGCATGTGCGCACCCAGGTGCGGCTGCTGCGTGCGCTGATTGCGGCGCTGGAAAAGCGCATTGCACGCGCACCGCGGGAGACGGCCTACTGCATGAAGTTTCTCGCAGAGGCGTACAGTCTCCTCGGCTCTGCCTTAACGCTCATGGGCGAGACGGAGGAGGCAGTGCGCTCTTTTGTTGCCTCGGGGCTGCGGGAGACGATGCGGGCGCAGAAATCGACGGAGTACAGCAATGCGCTCTTTGCGGTGAACTACCTGCCCGAGCACGCACGCGGCGCCTTTCGGGGTCTTTTGCGTGACTATCAGAAAATCCATGAGGATATTCGCCCGCTCGCATCGGCTGCGGACGCAGCACGCGGGCACGATAAGATTCGCATTGGCTATATTTCGCCGGATCTGTGCCGCCATCCCGTTGCATATTTCCTCTATCCTCTACTGCATGCGTTCGATCAGGAGCAGTTTTCTGTGTACTGTTATGCGCGCTGCGCGGAGGATGCGATTTCGCTGGCGATGCAGCAAGAGCCGATTCACTGGCGCAATATCATGGGGATGAGCGCCGCGGGGGCGGCCGCGCGCGTGCGGCGCGACGCGATAGATATTCTCGTGGATCTCTCGGGACACACGAAAAACAACTGTCTGCCCATACTCGCTCATAAGCCCGCGCCCGTACAGATGACGGGGATTGGCTACTTTGATACGACGGGGCTTTCTGCCGTTGACTATATGCTCTCGGATGGGATCCTTGACCCGGAGGGAACGGTGCGGCAGGATTTCACGGAGGAGATCATCCGTCTGCCGCACAGTCATTTTTGCTATCTGCCGCTCGGTGCAGGTGATATGCCGCAGCCCGCGCCGCCGCCGATGGCGGCACGGGGCTATGTGACGTTTGGCTGCTTTAACAATTTCAGTAAGGTGACGGACGAGGTGCTCCTGCTCTGGCGGCAGGTGCTCGATGCCGTGCCTAAGTCGCGTCTGTTGGTTAAGAGCAAACTCTTTGACAGTGCCGAGGGGCGTGCGGTGGCGGCCAAGCGTTTTGTCTGTGCGGGGATCTCTGAAGGGCGCGTGGAGATGCGCGGCTTTACGAAGGAATATCTCACTGAGTACGCGGATATGGACATCGCGCTCGATACGTTCCCCTATACAGGCGGCCTTACGACCTGTGAGGCGCTCTACATGGGCGTGCCCGTTGTGACGCTCTGCGGAAAAAGCCACGGGGGCAGATTCGGTGCAAGTCTTTTAACCAATGCAAATCTGGAGGATCTCGTGGCGAAAACACCCGATGAATACGTTCGGACTGCGGCGGCGCTCGCGGGTTCTTTAGAGACGCTCACGGCCCTGCGGGAGAATCTGCGCACGATTCTGCAATCTGCGCCCCTCATGGATGTGCGCGGCTATGTGCAGGCAGTCGAGGCGGCATATCGTGCTGCATGGGAGAGGTTTGTGATGACATGACGCATTGGGGATTAATTTTTTATGCAGTGTTCCAATGCAAATTGTAACGAGAAAGACAAACGAAAGAAATTCGTAAGCTTCCATCGCATCACGCTCTTTATGGATGAAGGGGGCCAAGAATGACGGCGCTATGGTAAATGTTACGGAATGCCTCCGAACTTGCTCCACGCAAACGCCTCATTACGCAAGCGGTCGAGCGCTTATCTGCCTAAATACCGGCGAATTTCTTAAACGCGCTTCGCTTAAACGAAAGAAATTCACCGGGGGCAGAACGCGCCCTTCCTCCGCTTGCTCCGCTAAGGTTTGCTTAGGAGCATGTAACATCTGACAAAGAGCCCGAATGACTGCCTATCGTTTTGGCAGCACTTGGATGTATGATGGTATAGAAGGATTTGTTTGGAAATCGCATCAGAAAACCGCCTCTAGAGGAATGTTCCTCCGGCGGCGGTTTGTTATGGGAAGGTCACTCAGCCAACCGCATGTCCAAGGAGCGCACGCGTATGTGCAGCGACATCCTCGGGGGTGACGTCCTTTCTGCGTGCAACACCGCTGTCGAGCGCTGCCTTTGCGACGGCGGCGGCGACGGTCGGCGCAACGCGTGGGTCGAGCGGGCTTGCGATGATGTTCGTCTCGTTCAGCTCGCTCTCGGGGATGAGGGAGGCGATGGCGCCCGCGGCGGCGATTTTCATTTCCTCGTTGATTTCACGCGCACGCACGTCGAGCGCTCCGCGGAAGATGCCGGGGAAAGCGAGGAGGTTGTTGACCTGATTCGGGAAGTCCGAGCGCCCCGTGCAGACGATGCGTGCACCTGCGGCCTTCGCCTCATCCGGCAGGATCTCGGGGACGGGGTTCGCCATTGCCATGACGACGGGATCTTTGCTCATGGTTTTAATCATTTCCTGCGTGAGGCTGCCGGGCGCAGAGACGCCGATGAAGATGTCCTTGCCCTTGACGACTTCGGCAAGGCTGCCCTTTTCCTTGCTGAGGTTGGAGACTTTGGCAATGCTTTCCTTGTACGGGTTCATGTTCTCGGGACGGCCTTCGTAGATGGCACCCGTCGTATCGCAGAGGACGACGGTCTTCGCCCCGTAGGAAAAGAGGAGGCGTGCAATTGCCTGTCCTGCCGCACCCGCGCCGTTGATGACGATTTTGGCGGTGTGCAGATCCCTGCCGAGGAATTTGTACGCGTTGAGCAGGGCGGAGACGACGACGATGGCGGTGCCGTGCTGGTCGTCGTGGAACACGGGTATATCGAGGGTTTTCTTCAGCTCGTTTTCGATGTCAAAGCACTGGGGTGCCTTGATGTCCTCAAGGTTGATGCCGCCATAGGTGGGAGCAATCAGCTGGCAGACCTTCACGACATCTTCGACTTTTTGGCTCGCGATGCAGACGGGGACAGAGTCCACACCTGCAAAACCTTTGAACAGGATGGACTTTCCTTCCATGACCGGAAGACCTGCACCCGCACCGATGTTGCCAAGACCCAGGACGGCGGTGCCGTTGGTGACGACGGCGACCATGTTGCCCTTCGTCGTGTAGTCATAGATGGCATCGGGATTCTCTTTGATTGCAAGGCACGGTGCAGCAACGCCCGGCGTGTAGGCGCGGCTGAGATCGTCGCGCGAGTTAAGAGGCACGGTCGGGGTTGTAGATAATTTTCCGTGATGCTTCTTGTGGAGTTCGAGGGCTTCTGCGTCAAATTTGCTTGCCATGGTAAAACATCCTTTCTGCTGCGTGAGATCATAGCCCATTGAGACTATTCCTGTTTTCCGGTGTCACTGCCGCGGCTTGGTGCCGTGCCGCTCCCGTCGCCCGCTGCGCTGCGCGTATCTCGATCTGTGTGCCGTCGCCCAGCACGTGATGATTGGTGAGGATATAGCCGTCC
>CALIBA010000228.1 GCA_938045435.1 uncultured Selenomonas sp. | reverse complement strand
CCTTGTGCTGCGGGATGGGGCCCATGTTCGCGAGGAAGATCTTGACGTTGTCGTTCTTGGCTGCCTTATAGTCCTCGGTGCGCTGGCGCAGTGCCTCAAAGCGCTCGCTCCAGCGGTGCGCCGTGATCGCTGCAACCGTCTCGCCTGCGCCCTTGCCCTCTGTGACTGCCGCCATCAGCTCTGCAATCGTTGCGCCCGCGAGCGCCGCCGCGATGCCTTTATCTACGGAGCCATCCGACTTGAATCCCGTCAGTGCCTCGTCGCGGTGCTTCGTATCAATGTCCGAGAGATACGCCTCAATGTCCTTCGTGCGCTGCTGCTGCAGTGCTGCCGTATCCTCTTCGCGGCGGTCAAGAAGGACCTCCGTCATGTTCGGATACATATTGTTGCCGACGATGCGGTCCTTGCGCAGATCCGCATTCTTGAAGCGATCTGCAAGGATCTTTGCGATGCCCTCCTGTACGGAGCCGTCGCGAAGCGCCGCAACGATGCCGCCCTGCTTCTCGATGCTCTGGAACTCCGCCCAGATCTTCTCCTTCATCTGGCGCGTAAGGGTCTCAACGGCCCACGAGCCGCCCGCAGGATCAATCGGCTGAAGCATGCCGAACTCCTCTTGGAGCATGATCTGAATGTTGCGCGCAATGCGGCGGGAGAACTCATCCCCCTTGCGGATGGGCTCATCAAAAGGTGCACTCTCAAAGGAGTCGATGCCGCCCACAACGCCCGAGAAGATCTCCGTCGTATTGCGGAGCATGTTGACGTAGGGATCGTAGACGGTCTTGAAGAAGAGTGCGGGACGTGCATGGATGCGCATTTTCTGCGACTCCGCATTCCCGCCGAACGCCTTGACGATCTGCGCCCAAATGGGACGAACAGCGCGCAGCTTTGCAATCTGGAGGAAGAAGTTCGCGCCCATCGAGAAACCGAATGCAATCTGCGATGCCGCCTCATCAATCGTCAGTCCCCGCTCACAGAGGGCACGCAGATACGCCGCTGCCGTCGAAAGAACCGAGGCAACCTCCTGCACATCGTTTGCGCCGCCGTTGCTGTATACGTCGCTGCGGACAAAGATCGTCCGCAGATGCGGTGCATTCTTGACGGCCCAAGATGCCGCCGCAGCGAGGCTGTCATAGTACGATGCGAGCGGCGCATCGAGTTTGCCGTCCGCCGCGAGCGCACCGATCGGATCCGCACCGACGATGCCCTGCACATGCTGCATATCCTCTCCGGCTGCACGACGCGCCGCCGCAACGAGAGAGAGAATCGGGAGGGCGTTTGCGCCTGCGTAGATGTAGAGGGGGAATTTGCCAAGATCAAGCCCCTCCAACAGGGTGTGCATATCATCGACCGTCGTCACACTCGTGCCTGTATCGCCGACATGCGCCGCCTTGCGTGCATCAACACCTGCACGCGTCGCGGAATCGAGTACAATGTGGTAGATCGTCGAGCCCTTGTCATTCTCATGGCGCAGCAGCTCATTGTTCTCACTGGGCAGTGTCTCATCGCACGCCTGTGCAATGCCCCAGGGTTTTCCGATATAACCCGCTGCATCCACGCCGCGCAGATAGTCGCCCATACCCGGCATGACACTTTTGGGCAGGATGGCCTCGGTGTGCTTCTTCGTATACATGGGGTCAAATGTGATGCCCTCATAGGTCTTTGTGAACATCACCTTTTCGAACGGCGCACCCTTTAGAAGCGCTTCGCACGCCGCCTTCCACTCCTCATCGGTCGGGGGCGTGAATTCATCAAGCGTAACTTCAGGAAAATCCTCAACCGCAGCAGACTTTTTCAAAAGCTGCTGCAGCTCTTCATCGCTCGATCGTTCTTTTTCTTCCGGCATAGTACGTCCTCCTTTGTATTATTAAGCAAAGGCTAAAAATCATCAGACTTCTCTTATATTTAGATATGAAAGAAGCACTGACGGAAATAAAGCTGCCAAACTCTGCATAGAATCCTGTCCTGCCATAGAGGAAACCGCTGCCGCACAGGAAGCTGTGCGTTGGACGCAGCAAGCAGGAAAGATACCAAGCATGCGGAGAGAGGCAGCCTTTTTCTTAAAAAAATCGCTCTGAGCTTCCACCCTCAGAGCGTTCCCTTATAAAAAGGGAAAAACGAGAACTGAAAAGATGAGCAATGTTCCCCCAAGGAGCGCACGCTCCTCCATCCTGGGGAAATCACTGTGTGCAAACACTCGTTTTGCGCACACGGATCCCCTCAGGAACGCTCTGCAGCATCGTGTCCAAAAGGAAAAGCCCCTTCCACACGGTGTGCAGAACGGGCTTTTCCGGTATCGTTACTCAGTTCTCGATGTTGGCTCGGTCACATAGTGCCAAACTCTCTATCAAGGCGAACGAATCCGCAAATCTCCATCCCCATCACTCGCAGGTCAATCGGTGATTGTTAATCAAGCAGGTCTCCTGGCTCCAGTTCATCGCTCTTCCGCATCTTCCCAGGAATCTCTCCCCAGTGACTGCCAACCTCCGTTGGCGTACGGAATCACTCGCTGTTACAGTGGCGTGACCGCTCCGGCATATACCGGATTCCCTATTAAGCACGTGGCTATACTCTCATATAGCCTGCACTTGATCCAATACATATTCAGTTTTTATGTTACAATAAGATAATAACACGCCATGAGGCGTCTGTCAATAAAAAGAATCAATAATTTACAGAATTCTTTTTTTGCAAAAACGATCACTCGATGAGGTAGACCTCTACCGTGCGTCGGCCGAACTGGATCGCCTCATCATAGCTTTCCATGCAAAGATCAATGCTGTTGCCGATGATGGCACCGCCCGTATCGGCTGCAATCGCTTCCCCATATCCCGGGATATAAACACGTGAGCCAAGCGGTATCACGTCGGGGTCAACGGCGACAACGCCGCGACGTGCAAGCATCCCCGTTGCCGTGATGCCGCTGCCGCCGCCATCACTCGGCAGGTAGGCTGTCGCGTGCATTGTGTAGACAGCCCGGTAGCGCGGCGTACCGCGGCTGAGTTCTTCCGCCTCACGCGCCTGTCGCTCCCGCTCAAGACGCGCCTCCTCAGCGGCTGCACTCTCTGTCAGCAGGATGGCGAGGTTGGGTGTAATCGGCGTATCAAGACCCGGCTCCACATCGACCTCATGGAGGTCATAGCCATACTCAGCAACGACATCGCCCACCGTCCCCGCGCTCGTCAACACCTCCTGCGTATCATCCCAGAACGTGATCGTCACGGGCTGTGCACGGCGCACATAAATCTCCGTGAGGCGGTGGTCTGTGCCCTTTTGCACGTCATAGGTATCTTTTTCTCCGAGCGTAATGCCAAGCTTTGCAAAAATATCAGCAGGCTTTGTCTGCACGGTCATATCCGTAATCGTCTGACCATCCACATGAACGCTAACACGATGCATATTTTTAGGAACGCCGTTCATGGTGAACCCGCTGGAGAAAATCATCAGTCCGCCCAGCAGCACGAAAAAAATGGTATTCTTTCGATTTTGGATGAAGTTTCCTATGTTCTTAAAGTTCATAGAATATCCCCCTTTACAAGAGAAGATTTTCCCACTTTAAGCTGAAATTTTTATGAAAAATGGGACAAGCCCAAAAATTGAGCGCTATTTTCTTGCTTCATCCACCACTTATAGGAAATTTATCCTATGAAATTATAACGGTCTCTCCAATGATTTTCACGCGAATATATAGGAGTAATCGCCCATGTGCAGCGCATCCTGTCCTAAGGAACCACAGATCAATGCAGCGATTCCCTAAGTTTTGGATAGAGTCGGCGGGCGTTCTCTGTGGTGTAATGCGCGACCTCCTCCAAGGATTCCCCACGAATCTCTGCAATCTTTGCCGCGACATGCACGACATAGGCAGGTTCGTTGCGCTTTCCGCGCTCCGGCACAGGTGCGAGATAGGGGCTGTCCGTCTCGATGAGCAGCTTATCACGCGGTGCCGCGCGTACGATGTCCGGCAGCTTTGCCGCATTTTTATAGGTGAGCGGCCCGTCGATGCCGATGTAATAGCCCATCGCCCAGAGCTGCTGCGCCATCTCAAGGCTTCCTGAATAACAGTGCAGGACGCCTGTCAGCCCCTGTCCCTCCGCCTTTAGGATGGAAAGCGTATCGCCATGCGCCTCGCGGTCATGGATGCAGACGGGAAGTCCCGCCGTGCGTGCGAGATGCAGCAACGCTGCAAACAGCTCCCGCTGTATTGCGCGGCGCTCTGCATCCTTTTCCCAGTAGTAATCTAGTCCAATCTCTCCGATGGCAACGACCTTCGGATGCGCCGCCCACGCGCGTAGCTGTCTGCACATCTCGCCTGTGAGCGGCACGGCATTCTCCGGATGAATGCCGACCGCAGCATAGAGGGCGGGGTGTGCCTCTGCCGCCGCCACAACGAGCGCCGATGCCTCCATGGCATCCCCCATGCTGATGATCTGCGAAACCCCCGCCTCTGCCGCACGCGCAAGCGTCTCCGGCAGATCGTGCAGAAAGCGGTCATCATAGAGATGGGCGTGTGTATCAATGAATTGCTCCATGGCACTCTTACACCTCGATGCGCGGGAACAGCGGCTCTGCTGTGCCGACGGCATGACCATCCGGAACGCTGTCAAATGCCGCAGCGTCCACAAGACGCACTGCATCGAAATCAGACGTAAAGCCAAGCTGCGCGTGCATACGGCGCGCCGTCACCGGCATAAACGGCGCAATCAGAACGCTCACCGCGTGGAGCGCGGCAACGAGATGGTAGAGCACGGCATCCAGCGCCTCTGCCTGTGCCGTATCTTTTGCAAGTACCCACGGCGCAGTTTCATCGATGTATTTATTGGTGCGTGAGATGAATGCCCAAACGCCCTTGAGCGCTGCGGAGAGTTCCATTTCCTCCATCTGCGCCGTATAGGTGCGTACCGTCTCCGCCGCCAACTGCGCAAGCGCTGCATCAAACGCCGTTTGCCCCGGCCCTTTCCGAATGACGCCATTCCGATATTTTTTCGCCATCGAAAGCGTACGGTGCAGGAGATTGCCGAGATCGTTAGCAAGGTCAGAATTGATGCGGCCGATGAGCGCATCGCGCGAGATGTTGCCGTCGTGTCCGAGCGCAATCTCGCGCAGGAGGAAGTAGCGTACGGCATCTGCGCCAAACTCCTCGATGAGTGCGATTGGGTCGATCACATTGCCGACCGATTTGGACATCTTTGCTCCGTCCACGATCAGCCAACCGTGCCCATAGACCTTTTTCGGCAGCGGGAGATCAAGCGCCATCAGCATACAGCTCCAGATGATGGTATGGAAGCGCACAATCTCCTTGCCGACGAGATGGACGTCCGCGGGCCAGTATTTGTTGAATTTTTCCTTGTCATACATATAGCCGATGGGCGTTAAATAGTTGCTGAGCGCGTCAAACCAGACGTAGACGACGTGCTTCGGGTCGAACGGCACGGGGATGCCCCAGTCGAACGATGTACGCGACACGCATAGATCCTCAAGCCCCTGCTCGATAAAAGAAATCATCTCGTTGCGCCGCGAAACGGGCTGAATGAAATCCGGATGCGCTTTTATATGCGCAAGCACGCGGTCGGCGTATTTGCTCATGCGGAAAAAATACGCCTCCTCCTCCACCTCCTGCACGGGGCGGTGGCAGTCGGGACAACAGCCGTTCTCATCGAGCTGCAGCTGCGTCCAATAGCTCTCGCACGGTGTGCAGTAAAGCCCCTTGTACGCCCCCTTGTAAATGTCGCCCTGGTCATAGATGCGCTGGAAGATGTACTGCACAAGCGCATAGTGGCGCTCCTCCGAGGTGCGGATGAAATCGTCATAAGAGATGCCAAGCAGCCGCCAGAGTTCCTGAAAGCCCGCAACAATGCGGTCAACGTACTGAATGGGGGTCACGCCCTCCTGTGCGGCCGCTTGTTGGATCTTCTGCCCGTGCTCATCCGATCCTGTTAGAAAAAACACATCATAGCCCGCAAGCCGCTTGAAGCGTGCAATCGTATCCGCAACGGTGGTGCAGTAAGCGTGGCCGATATGGAGTTTGGCACTCGGGTAGTAGATGGGGGTCGTGATGTAAAAGGGTTGCTTTTCGCTCATCCTGATTCCTCGTTTCGATATAATTTCCTTATATAGTAGCACAGAGTGCGCAGGGTGACAACTATTCTGTCTGCGGCTCTTTCACATATGCTTTGCCATGCCCCTCAGGCGTTCCCTCCAGCAACGCCTGATAGACCGCCCTGCGTGAGATGCCGCATTCCTGTGCCGTGCGGCGCATGGCTTCTTTCTTGTCGAGCCCTGCGGCGATATGCGCCTCGTAGCGCTCCATGAGAGTCGCCTCCGCTGCATCCGCAGAGACGTCAGCGCTCTCATCTGCGCCCGCGACGACGAGGACGAACTCACCGCGCGGCTCGTACTCTCTGTAATGCGTCAGCAGTGCGCCAAGAGTACCGCGGCGCAGCTCCTCGAACTTTTTCGTCAGCTCACGCGCAGCGCAGGCACGCCGCTCTTTCCCAAGCGCTGCCACGAGCACCGCCAGCGTCTCGCAGAGGCGATGCGGAGCCTCGTAAAAAATAAGCGTCTCCGGGTACTGCCGAATGCGCGCAAGAAGCTCCTTTTGCTTTTTCTCCTTGCGCGGCAAAAAACCCACAAAGGTGAACCCTTCGCATGGCAGCCCTGCACAGATGAGCGCCGAGAGCGCTGCATTCGCCCCCGGCAGCGGCGAGACGGGAATCCCCGCGGCGATGGCGCGCCGCGCAAGATCGCTGCCGGGGTCTGCGATGCCCGGCAGCCCCGCATCACTGACACAGACAATATGTTCCCCTGCCTTTAGCCGTGCAATGAGCGCCGCTCCTTTTTCCGCCTTGTTATGCTCATGATAGCTCGTCATCGGCGTGTGAATGTCATAGTGTGCCAGCAGACGACGTGTATGGCGCGTGTCCTCAGCAGCGATACAATCTGCCGTCCGAAGCATTTCAACAGCCCTCTGTGTTATGTCTTTTAGGTTGCCAATCGGCGTTGCGCAAAGGTAAAGTGTTCCTGTCTGCTCCACAGCCGGCTCCTCCCATTCCTTCTTCCCTGTGTTCTACCGAGCACATCCCAAACTGTCAAGCGAGCGTGCTCCCACAAAAGCCCACAGGATCACGCAAAAAAGAACCGCAATGAAATGCGGTTCTATTCATCTCAAATGGCAGGGGTAGCTGGACTCGAACCAACGCATGCGGGATTCAGAATCCCGTGCCTTACCAACTTGGCGATACCCCTGTGTGCGTTTAGCAACATGAGAAATTATAGCGGAAGATATACCGCTTGTCAAGGGAATTTTTATTCTTCAAAGAGCATTTATGAATAAACGGGAACAGAGGGCAAAACGCCTAGGCTCTCTGCCGTTCTTCTTCCTGCGCCTCCTCCTGCGCGAGTGCAAGCACTGCCTGCACGAGGATGGCGCACTCAAGGCGCTTTTTCTGAATCTCACAGCCCACCTCATAGGGGTGGCGGATGTCCCCGTGAAAGAGGTCGGCATTTGCATGACAGCCGCCGCTGCAATAAAACCGCGCCCAGCAGTCCCGGCAGAGCGGCTTGTTGAGGACATGCGAGTTACGGAAATACGTTGGGAGTTCTGTATTCTCTACGCCCGTAAAGACAGATCCTAAACGATACGCCTCGCGCCCAACGAACTGGTGGCACGGGTAGAGGTCGCCGTTTTCCGCGACGGCATAGTATTCATGCCCCGCGCCGCAGCCCGCAAGACGCTTCGCCACACACGGCCCATGATTGAGATCCATATTGAAATGGAAGAAGAAAAAGCCCTTGCCCGCACGCACACGACGGAGATACGTCTCCGTCAGATGGTCGTACTCTGCGAAAATGCGCGGCAGATCTGCCTCGGTGAAGCCGAGCGGACTGTCCTTCAGCACAACCGGCTCCATCGAGAGGACATCAAAGCCCGCCTCGTTCATGGCGAGCACATCCTTCGTAAAGTCCAGATTCTCCCGTGTGTACGTGCCGCGCAGATAGTAATCATTGCCGCCCCGCGCATCCACGAGCTTCTTAAAGTTCTTCATCACAACATCATACGAGCCGTTGCCGCGCACATCCGGCCGCATGGCATCATGAACCTCGCGCCGCCCGTCCGAGGAGAGGACGACAGAGATATTGTTGTCATTGAGCCATGCGATATTCTTATCCGAGAGCAGCATCCCGTTCGTCGTGAGCGTCAGCTTAAACTCCTTGCCCGTCTCCTGCTCGCGTTTCCGAACGTACGCCGTGACCTCTTTCACCGTGCCGAGATTCATCAGCGGCTCCCCGCCGAAAAAGTCGATTTCACAGTGCCTCCGCGGGCCGCAGCCATGGATGATAAAATCCACCGCCGCGCGCCCGACCTCTGGGCTCATAACGGCACGGTGCCCGCCGTAGCTGCCGCCGTCGCCGAAGCAGTACTTGCAGCGCAGATTGCAGTCCTGCGCAACCATCAGACAGAGGGACTTTACAAGGCCGCGCGATTTGAATGTCGGCGGCACATCAATATCGGGGGCAAAGAGCGCCCCCGCCGCCATCAGTTCGTGGAGCTCTCCCAGCGCCTCCCGCAGCTCTGCCGCAGGATAGCGCCCCGCAAGACGCGCAAGTACCGCATCATCATTCGTCCCGTCAAAATCATCCATGATGTCATAGATCATCTCGTCGATGACATGGACGGCACCGCTGTTAATATCAACAAGGATATGCATATCGTTCTGTTTGAACTTATGCGTGAGGGTCTTCATTCCTTCTCCTTTGTCTGGAAATACACAGAAAAACCCTTCCCGCAAGCGAGAAGGGCTTGGTTTTGTTCCCCTTGCCTTTACTTGGCGCAGGGCTGGTTGCCCACCGTACAGGAAGTCTTGCATGCAGACTGGCAGGATGCCTGGCATTCGCCGCAGCCACCCGTGTAGAGCGTTGCCTGTAAGGTCGGTTTATTGACCGTCTTGATATGCTTCATGATATATCCTCCTCAATCAGCCTTCTGTGCTTTATTCTATCGCATAAATCCACGTTATGCAAGCGCTTTTTCAGACTGTTCACACGTATGGGCGACGCGTTCAATATCCGCGCCGAGCGCAACGAGTTTTGCAACGAGGCCATCATAGCCGCGGTCAATGTGATGGATGTATCCCACGCGCGTCTCTCCCTCTGCAACAAGACCTGCGAGCACCATCGCCGCCCCCGCGCGCAGATCTGTCGCCTTGACCTCCGTCCCCGTAAGAGATACATTGCCCTCGATGGTCGCCGTGCGCCCGTCCACGCGGATCTGCGCTCCCATGCGCACGAGCTCCTCTACATGCATAAAACGGTTTTCAAAAACCGTCTCCGTCACAACACTCGTCCCCTCCGCAACGGTCAGCATCGCCATGAACTGCGCCTGCATATCCGTCGGGAACCCCGGGTACGGCATGGTCTTCAAATCAATGGCGCGCATCACATCGTCCGCCCGCACGCGGATCCCTGCAATATCCTCCTCAATGATGGCGCCTGCCTCCTTGAGTTTTGCGACGACGGGCTTTAGGTGTTCGCTGATGGCATTTTCAATATAGACATCACCGCGCGTCATCGCCGCTGCGACCATATACGTCCCCGCCTCGATCCGGTCGGGGATGATGGTGTAGTCCGCACCGCAAAGCCCCGGCACGCCGTCAATCTTGATACGGTTCGTCCCGGCACCGCGGATATGGGCCCCCATGACATTGAGATAATTCGCCAGATCGACGATCTCAGGTTCAAGGGCAGGATTCTCGATGATGGTCTGCCCCGCGGCACACGATGCCGCCATCATGACATTCTCTGTGGCCCCGACGCTTGGGAAGTCAAAATAGATGCGCGCCCCCCTAAGCCCCTTCGGTGCAGAGGCATGAATTGCCCCTTGAAAGATGTCGATTTTAGCACCGAGTGCCTCAAAGCCCTTCAGATGCAGATCGATGGGACGCGTACCGATGGCGCACCCGCCCGGCAGGGAGATCTCTGCCCGTCCCTCGCGTGCAAGCAGCGGCCCCATGATGAGAAAGGAGGCACGCATCTTGCGGACGAGCTCATAGGGCGCCGATACCGTCGCAATCTGAGCCGCATCGATGCGCAGCTGATGATCCGCTGCAGAATAGTCTGCTGCAACACCGAGCGCACGCAGTACGGCAGAGATCGTATAGACATCCTCAAGCGCAGGTACGTCATGGAGTGTACTGACGCCACGTCCGCCAAGCAACGCCGCCGCGATGATGGGCAACACGGCATTTTTCGCGCCGCCGATCTTCACGCGCCCACGCAGAGGGTTCCCTCCATGAATGACCAATTGTTCCATTCGCCGTCGTCCTCCTATGCGGCTATTCCTCTACTTTGAGACTTGCGTGTATCACGTTCTCGATGACATACGGCGCAAAGAATTTTTCCCGCGCATCTTTCTTTGCATCGGAAAGCAGCGTTACCTTATTATGCTCCTCTTTTGAAGCGGCCCTTTGGGCTGCTTTTTCCGCTGCACGCACAAGTTTTTTCATTTCCCGATCCGAAGATGGGGTCGGCGGAGCACCGGGCGCGATGATGATTTCATTGTTTTGCCCCATATCCGAGAGAGCGCGGAGCTTATCCTCTGTTGTTTGAAAATGTGTCTCGTTATCGGGAACCTCAAGCCCCGCCTGCGCGAGCAGCATGAGCGGCGAAACGGGCACAAAACCGCCGCCGCGAATATCGAGGTTCAGCGTCCCTGCCGGCTGCGTCTCAGGCACCTGATAGGGGATGGAGAGCGTCTCCTCTGGTTTCCGATAGGGGCGAATCGTCGTTTTGAACGTTACCGTATCGCCAGGTTTTACCGTCGTCTTATCCGGGGTCGCCGAAACGAGCAGCGCGGTCTGACGTTCCCCGCTCAGCTCCACATCGACATCAACATCAATGAGGTCGGACTCCTTTTCCTGGTTCGTGACAATCGTACTCACCGCCTGCATCAGCTCTGTGACGGCAAGCTGCCCGACATCCGCTGCACTGTAGTACATATTACGCCGCTCGAACGTCCCGCCCTCATAGGCATTCGTCCGAATGGAAAACCGAATGCGTGCCGTGCTGCTGCCGAGGGCATCCGCGACGCGGCTCATCGCAGCATAGGCAATGCCGCTGGAGAGCGCGGGCAGAAAATCCTCATCATAGGCGATGTGAGCACCGAATGTCTGCTCTGCATTCTGCGCATTGTCCCGCACATGGATGCGCATGGGAACCGCCGTCGGGAACGTGCCGAGCGTCCCTGCAATGCCTGTCTCGCGGTCTTGGTTGATGCGGCCAATCACGCTGCCGATATTTGCAATCTTGACCCCGTTGCTCTGTCCTGGAACTGTCCCAATGACATCTGCATCTGTCATGAAATAATTGACATTCCCCTTGTGCATAAAGGAATGCCCAAACGCAACGACCTTCTTCCCCTCGACGGCCGTCACCGTCCCGGTAGCACCAATGCTGAAATCCCCATAGACGAGTGCCACGCCGACGGGCTGCCCGCCCGCAAGGGTCGCATCATAGCGCGTATAGTGATGATCGCCGTCCACAGGTGCGCCGAGCGGGAAAAAGGATGCTCCCGCAGGCAGCTTTTCCTGCAAGAAACGCAGCCCCTCATTGTTAAACCCGCGCGTGAAAAAGTATGCCTTCTCCTCCTGCTGCACAGCAGCAGATGCATGTGTTTCATCGCGGGAGGGCTTTACATCCTCTGCCGCCGCGCTCGGCTGCGCCTGGGCGCTGTCTGCACCACGCGCCCCAGTCTCGCCATCCGTTTCAGTCTGCGCGGCTGCATCTGCTTCTGCATCTGCCTTCCTCTCGCCGCTGAGTGCGGCGAGCATATCACGCCACTCTGCCTCACGTTCAGCGCGGGTCATCTTATCGAACGCCTTTTTGCGTATGCGCAGCTTTTCTTTTTCCTCTTCTTTTTTGCGGTCTTTGCGTGCCTGCACGAGGTCGATAGCGGGAAGCGTCGTCTGGTTCTTTGTGTCAGGCAGTGTCCACAGCGGCGTCATATCCTCAATCGGCGTGATGAAGAACGTATACGGACTGAGATCCTTCAGTCCCGCAGCAAGCGCTCCTACCAGGCGACCATCCACATAAACAGGACTACCGCTCATCCCCTGCAGAACGCCGCCGACCTCCTTGATAAAGTCGCCCTGCGTCCGCGCCATAATCATGCGCTGCGATCCTTTCCCTCCCTCCATGCGGCCAAGGATCTCCACGGGAAACGTACGAAGCTCTCCCGTTGTATCGAGCACTGTATATGCCGTTCCCTGCATCCCGCCCTCGATCTCGTTGTAGGGAAGGATGGGCGGCAGTGCATGTACCGCAGGCGCATGAAGGCTGAGCACAAGTGCAAAGAAAGATGCTGCCGCAAAGCGTTTCCAATGATATTTCAAAAAGTTCACCTCAAAAAAGTCTGTAACATAGCAGAGGCTATCCGTTCTATTGTAGCACAGGCAGAAACTTTTCGCTAGTTTTTTAACTAAAAACAGGGCAGCTGCACACTTTATTTTGTGCAGCTGCCTCATTTTTATCCCATGCCGCGCAGCGTGCCTCAGCCAAACGACCGTTCCAACTCCTCAAGTGTCTGCTGTTTGCTCTCGCGCCCGAGGAGAACGACCGTCCCCGAAATGAGCGCAAAAACCGCTGCAAACATCATAAAGATACTGCTCATCGGCAGTGCGTTTGCGATCATCACCCCAACGAGCAGCGGCGCAATCATGCCGCCGATCCGCCCAAAACCCGCCGCCCAGCCGCTGCCAAGCGCACGCATCGCCGTCGGATACTGCTCCGGCGTATAGGTGTAAATCACGCCCCACGCACCGAGATTGAAGAAACTCATCGCTGCCCCCCAGAGGAGGAGAGATGAAACCTCTGCCGCATTGCCGAAGAAATAGCTGCACACCCCACTCATGAGGAGGAACACCCCGAGCGTATAGCGCCGTCCCATCACATCCACCAGATACGCCGCTGCATAGTAACCCGGCAGCTGGGCAAGCGTCATGATGAGTACATATTCAAATGTCTTGACAACAGCAAATCCCTGCGCATACACAATGGACGGCAGCCACATAAAGATCCCATAGTAGCTGAACACAATGCCAAACCACGCGAGCCAGAGCATCAGTGTACGGCGGCGCATCCCCTTTGCCCAGAGGGCGGCAAAGCCCGGCGTTTTGACCTGCTCCGCCTGCACCCTATGGGGTGCGAGCTGATCGAGAAAAGGGCGCTCCGGGAGTTTTAGCTGGCGCTCGATGCTGCGGATGATTTCCTTTGCCTCATCGACACGTCCCTTCGAGAGCAGATAGCGGATGGATTCCGGCATATGCAGGCGCAGGAGGAACACATAGAGCGCGGGCAGAGCCCCAATGACAAAGGCCGCCTGCCAGCCGAACATGGGAATTAGGAGATACGCAATGCACGCCGCTGCAAGCCAGCCAAGCCCCCAAAAACTTTCAAGCAGGACGATGAACCGCCCACGCAGGCGCGCCGGTGCATACTCACTCATCAGCGTTGCTGCGACAGGCAGCTCCCCGCCAAGGCCAAAGCCCACAAGAAAGCGAAAGACGAGCAGCGACTCATAGTTCCATGCCACTGCACACAGCCCCGTCGATATACTGTAAAGAAGTACGGTGATGGTAAATACCTGCTTGCGCCCAATGCGGTCGGCAATCGTTCCTGCAAGCACGGCGCCGAGCGCCATACCGATCAGACCAATGGACCCGACCCAGCCCGACTGTGCCGGGGTCAAGCCCCATTCAGCAGAAAGCAGCGGCAGAACGAATGAGATCAGTCCTGTATCCATCGCATCAAATAGCCATCCCAAGCCCGTCACAGCCAGCAGTTTGTACTGAAAGCGACCAAGCGGAAGCTGTTCTAACCGATCCAGCAACATGGTAAATCCCCCCTCAGAGATGCAGCCCGCAGCGTCAAATTTTTTCATATTATAGACGCATGAACCACAAAAAGCAAGGGGGATATCCCCTGCAAGAGACAACCCTCCCGCCAAAATCACCCCATCATACTCTGATATTACCCTATTTCCGAAAGAAGTGCAGCGTCTGATAGACACTCTCCAAATCGCGCCCTGTA
>CALIBA010000227.1 GCA_938045435.1 uncultured Selenomonas sp. | reverse complement strand
TTGTTCAGCCCCTCGGCGATTGCGCCGCCGATGGGGTAGTAGGTGCCCGCAGTACCGCCTGTGCCGATGTTGAGGAATTTCTTATCGCCTGTCGCGGAGCCGCCGCCGCCCCCGCACCCTACGAGAAGGGCGGCAGAAAGAGCACATACCGCACCTGCCGCAAAAATCTTCTTTATGCTGAAAATCTTCATATTCTTCTCCCTCCAACAAAAACCTTCCTGTGCTTGAAAATCTTCCTCAATACGAGCGGAACAAGTTCATTCTATCATAAAGCGCCCCATGCACGCAAGCACGGGGCGCTTTGTATCGCGGTATACACGGTATACAATCAATTCTTCACTATCTCCGCAGGAGTGCCGCTCACCTTTGCACGTTCGATGAGTGCTTTGAGCCGCTCGATGTTCTTCTCGTGCAGGTCGATGGCAAAGCGCATACGCTTTTTTTCCTCCTCCGTGAACTCCGGTTTCCCGTACGCCTCACGGATGCGCACAAGGCGTGCCTGCACATCGCGCAGCTCATCCTCCATCGGGCGCACATGCATGAGTGCCAGACCATAGACGGCACGCATCGCATCCTCGACGTATGCGGCGTAACCGGGTTCTGCCGAGACGCGCTCAAGCCACTTGGCCACATGGTAGATGATGTCATAGGGAGACTCCCCACCGTGAATCATGGAGACGATCTCCATCTTCACCTGCTGCTCTTTGCCGTGTGGCTGCGCAATCGCATGCGCGGCATCATGCGATGCCGCCATCAAATGACCTTTTCGCCGTGGAAGCGTTCGCCGCCAATCTCCGGATAAAGGCCATACTCGACGGCCCACTCACATTTATATTTAAGTGCCTGCGCATGGATGGTGGCGATGCGGTCGATGTTCTCCCGCACGACTTTGCCGGGGACACCCGCGACGAGAGAGTTCGGCGGAATGACCGCATGCTCCTTGACGACAGCACCCGCCCCGATGATGGAGCCGCGCCCGATCTTCGCGCCTGTGAGGATGATCGCGCCCATGCCGATGAGGACGTGATCCTCAATCTCGCAGCCGTGGACACATGCGCTGTGCCCGACCGTCACATAGTCCCCGATGATGCACGGGTAATCATCCGCAACGTGCAGGCAGGTAAGATCTTGGATATTTGAACAGGCCCCGACGGAGATATAGTTCACATCGCCGCGTGCGACGACCCCCGGCCAGAGGCTCGCATACTGACCGACACGCACATCGCCGGAGAGAAACACCTGCGGTGCAACAAATGCCTCCTCATTAATCTGAGGGGTAATGCCATGAAAAGAGGGAAATCCATCTCCCTTGAATGTAAACATAAAAGACCTTTCTAAAAAGGGATCATCCCTTTGCGATAAAGTGATCGTGCTGCTGTGCAGCAATATAGTACCGCTGCGCGGCCGCAAGGATGTCCGCCAAGCCCTGCTGCGCCGATGCGGCAGGTGCAGTTTCTACGGTACGGCGCTTCGTTTGCCCGCCACGCTGCTCCTCCGCTGTCGCATCGAGTTCCGTGTTGGGGAGTTCTTTGTATTCGTCTGTATTGGAATACTCCATCCACTCGCGCTGCAGCGCACGCAGGGCGTAGACCAGTTCATGATCCAACGGCGTAATCTGGCTCTGCTGCTTCGCCGTGCGAATCATAGAGGCAACCTCCTCACGTGAGAGCACGCGGCGGTTGCCATAGGAGTCCCGCGTTGACGGCCCTTCCTGAAAGCGGCTTTCACGCCCGGCATCGTGCTGCTCTTTCGCGGTGTCCGTCTGCACCGCAGCAGCAGCCGCGGCATCTGTTCCGACACCCTGTGCAGCGAGCGCCTCTCGCCCGAGTACCCCCTGCGCCTGTCCTGTTGATGCTGCCGCCTCCTCTGTGCCCGCATCAAGAGCGCCATCTTCCGCCATGACGCCTTCTCCTGCGGCAGAGGAATCCACGCCCTCGGATGAGCCGCCGCCCCCCTCATGGAGATTCAGCTGTGCACCGCCCGTCGCCTTCCATTCGGCGAGCACGGCGATATTTGCCTGTGCAACGGCACGCAGCGCTTCCTGCTTCGTCTTGGCATTTTTGAGGGCGCGTGCCAGCGCTTCGCGCCTGTCCTGCACGCGGCATGCCTTCTCATAGAGATCCTCATCGTTCTCTTTGAGATATTTCAGCTCGATTGCAGATAGTTTTCGCCCTTGACGCAGTTTCTGCCGGATGCTCGCCATGCGGCTTTCATCCCGTGTGCCTGCCGTCTTTTGCAGCTCATTGGTCTTTGTCTGCCCGGACGGCAGCGTCCCGCCCATCGCCTGACGCAGACTTTGCCCCGTACGAATGCGATACTTTGCCTCGTACTGGGCCATCTTCATCTGTGTATATGCACCAATACGGCCAATCCCTTCAAATATATGCATATTTCTTACCTCCATGTAATGAAAAAAATCCTTCTATAAAGATATATCGGAGCAAACACGCTGCATATAAAGCCCTGCACGTGAATTTATGCCCTGTCCTTGAAAAAAAGAAAAGCTGGTGATCGCACCAGCCGCGAAGAACGCCGTACGCACTTCATATGCGTTCTCCCAAAGATTCCTCAGTGTGTCCGCTTTGGTCGTCCATGCACAATATAATATTTATATCAAAACAAAATTCCATCGTGCAGACACTAATCACCCGGCCAAGTCCCGAACGAATCCATTCACCAAGGCCGACTAATCTTTCCAAAAAGTGTATGCAGCCATGTGCATACGATCCTCTGAGAAATTACGAGAGTAAATTTACCACATTCATCGCGTATATGCAAGCTTTTTATAATAATTTTTTAAGTTTTTTAGAGAAATTTTCACAAAGAACAGCTTTTCCTCAAAAAACACAGCATCCAAACACCTCTTTTATAATGCAGTGTCCCCTCTGCGCAGATGTTTTATGCCGCAAATCACCGCATACTGACTGCACGCAGTTTTGGTTTGGTGCGGGCTGCATCCATGCAAACTGCGCCAATAGCTGCAGCATTTTACAAAAAGCATACCTGCCCCTTGACTTTTTCAACCACAGCTTATATAATCTAACATATGAACGGTTATTCATATATTGAAAGGGGTACAATACCATGAAAAAGGCATTCAAGTTTCGCGATATCGACTGCGCCAACTGTGCGCAGAAGATTGAGGATGCTGCGGCAAAGATCGAGGGCGTGAACAAGGTGCGCATCAACTTCCTCAGCGAGCGCATGACCCTCGACGCGGACGACGCGCGCTTCGACGAGATCATCGCGGAGATCAAGAAGATCGCCAAGACCATCGAGCCGGACGCCGTACTCGAGGCTTAATTCGGAGAAAGGGGAGACAGCAATGACGAAGAAGCAAAAGAGAATGCTCATGCGCATCGGCGGAGCGGCAGCACTCTTCATATCGGGAATGGTCCTCGAAGGCATTACCGTCGGTGTCGTACTCCTCCTCGCAGCCTACGCTCTCATCAGCTGGGACATTCTCTGGCGCGCGGCGGTGAACATCCGCCAAGGACGCGTCTTTGACGAGAACTTCCTCATTGCAGTCGCCACCCTCGGCGCGCTTGCCCTCGGCGACTACTCCGAGGGCGTTGCCGTCATGCTGCTCTATCAGATCGGAGAGTGGTTCCAGGGCTACGCCGTTCAACGCTCCCGCCGCTCCATCTCCTCTCTCATGGACATCCGTCCCGACACGGCATGCGTCCTGCGCGACGGTGCGGAGGAGGAGGTATTCCCCGACGAGGTCGAGGTCGGCGAGACCATCATCGTCCGCCCGGGGGAGCGCGTGCCGCTCGACGGGATCATCCGAAAGGGCGAGGGGCTGCTCGACACCTCCGCGCTCACAGGTGAATCCATGCCCCGCGCAGTACGCGCGGGCAACGAGATCATCAGCGGCTGCATCAACCAGACCGGCGTACTCGAGGTGGAGGTCACAACCCCATACGAGGAATCGACCGTCGAGCGCATCCTCTCGCTTGTGGAGGAGGCGACGGATAAGAAGGCGACCACCGAGACGCTCATCACGCGCTTTGCCCGCTGGTACACGCCCGCCGTTGTCATCGGCGCAGTGCTCCTTGCCCTCATCCCGCCGCTCGTCACGGGTGATCCGTTCTCCATGTGGATCTACCGCGCACTCACCTTCCTCGTCATCTCCTGCCCCTGTGCTCTCGTCATTTCCGTTCCGCTCTCCTTCTTCGCGGGGATCGGCGGTGCGAGCCGCGCGGGCATCCTCATCAAGGGCGGCAACTACCTGGAGGCTCTGGCAAAGGCGGACACCGTCGTATTCGACAAGACCGGCACGCTCACAAAGGGCAGCTTCCACGTCGCGAGCGTCATCCCCGCCGAGGGATTCGCAGAGGAAGACGTGCTCTTTTACGCGGCGAACGCCGAGCGCTACTCCACCCATCCCATCGGCCGCTCCATCCTCCGTGCCTTCACAGACAACGGCGGGACAATCGAGGACACGGACGTACACTCGATGGAGGAAAACGCGGGCCGCGGCATCTCCGCGCATATCAACGGGCATTTCATCCTGCTCGGTACACATGACCTCCTCACAGCAAAGAACACGGTAAACATCCCTCCCGTCCCCCACGCGGGCGCGGTCTACCTCTCCATTGACGGGCGCTTCGCAGGCGTCGTCCACGTCGCAGACGAGATCAAGGAGGACGCGGCGGAGGCGATCCGCGCCCTGAAGGAGCGCGGCATTCGTGAGACCGTTATGCTCACGGGCGACACACGCCCAATCGGCGCGAGTGTCGGCAAGCGCCTCGGCATCGACACCGTCCATGCCGAGCTGCTCCCGCAGGACAAGGTCGCACAGGTCGAGACACGTCTCGCAGCGCAGCAGGAGGGCAGAACACTCGCCTACGTCGGCGATGGCATCAACGATGCCCCTGTCCTCGCACGCGCCGATGTCGGCATCGCCATGGGTGTACTCGGCTCGGACGCGGCAATCGAGGCGGCGGATGTCGTCCTCATGACCGACGAGCCGCGAAAGATCGCGACCGCCATCGACATTGCACGCAAGACCATGCGCATCGCATGGCAGAACATCACCTTCGCCATCGGCATCAAGGGCATCGTCCTTGTCCTCGGTGCAATCGGCTGGGCAGGGCTCTGGGCGGCGATCTTCGCCGATGTCGGTGTCACCGTCCTCGCCATCCTCAACGCCATGCGCGCGCTGCATGTAAAGGAATAATGACACACGAAAGCCCCCGACCATCATCGGGGGCTTTCGTCTATTCTCTTACGCTTCTCCGCGCCGCCCATGGTACAGACACCATGGCTCCTCCGCCATGAAGTCGCCGTCATGATAGTACGCCGCACGCGCACGGCAGCCGCCGCAGGACTTCTTGTAGCTGCACGAGCCGCAACCGCCGCCGTAGTCGAGCGTGCGCAGCTCCTGGAACACCTCATTCTTCGCCCAGATCTCGTCGAACGGTGTCTCGCGCACATCGCCGAGCTCGCGGTTGAGGTACGCACACGGCTGCACCTTGCCGCGCGGGCTGATGATGCAGTACGTGAGCCCTGCCAGACACCCGCGCGTAAAGCGCGTATCCACGCCGAGCTGGTCAGCGATGCGCAGGAACTGCGGCGCACACGTCGGCTTCAGCTCGATGTCCACCGTCTCCTGCTTTCGCATGATGCGCGAGAGCACATCCTCATACGCCTCTGCACGCAGCGACTCCTCCTCAATGGTCTGTGCGCGTCCCGTCGGCACGAGGAAAAAGAAGTGGTGTGCCTTCGCCCCGATCTCTACGGCGAAATCCGTCATTGCCTCCAGTTCGTGTGCGTTCCAGTCCATCACCGTCGTATGAATCTGGAACGGCAGCCCTGCCGCACGGCAGTTCATCATGCCGCGTACGGCACCATCCCAGCCGCCGGGGAACGAGCGGAACGTATCGTGCTTTTCCCGATCCATCGAGTCGAGGGATATGCCCATGCCGCACGCACCCGCCTCCTTCAGTGCCTTTGCCATCGGCAGATCAATCAGCGTCCCGTTGGTGCCGAAGACGGGGATGAGTCCAAGAGAGCGCGCATAGGAGACGAGCTCGAGGATGTCGGGGCGCGTTAAGGGTTCCCCACCTGAGAAAATCATGATGCGGAAGCCCGCCTTTGCGATCTCGCGCAGGAGCTTCCTGCCCTCCTCGGTCGAGAGTTCTTCATCCGCACGGCAGCCCGCATCACGATAGCAGTGCGCACAGTACATGTTGCAGGCATTCGTCGTATTCCACGAGATAATCTTGACCCCGCCGCCAAGGGCGCCCTGCGGCACGCCGGCAGGGTGCCCTGCCGCATGGGGATGCCCGCCCATCTCGTGCATATGCGTTCCTGCCGCGTTCCCCATCATAGTGCCATCTCCTGCACGCCGATCTCCTCATCCGTCAGATAGCAGGAGGGATCAGACGCCCAGAAATCCCCCGTCCGTGCCTCGGCGCGCGTACGGAAATTCCCGTTGCACCAACTGAGATATTGGCATTTTGAGCAGCGTCCCTTCAAGAGCGGCTTGCGATCTTTGAGCCCTGCAAGAATCGGGTGCGTCATATCCTGCCAGATCTCGCCGAATTTCTTCTCGCGCACATTGCCAAACGTATGGTGCTGCGTAAATTGGTCGGGATGGACATAGCCCATCGGATCGACCTCGCCGAATGCAATGCCGGAGCGGTTGCCGCCATTCGATCCGATGAGTTTTTTAATCTGCGCTGCGCCCGCATCGTTCCCCTCGGCAATCGCCTTGATGTACATATATACGCCGTCACAGTGGTTATCAACTGTCAGAATTTCCTTTTTGAGGCCGCGCGCCTCAAAATCCTTGGTGCGCGCAATGATGGTATCCATCGCCTGCCGAGACTCCTCAGCGGTGACATCCTCATCCATCATCTGCCCCCCGCGCCCGGCGTAGACGAGGTGGTAGAAGCAGACACGGTCGATGCCCTTTTCCTCTATAAAATCAAAGATGCGATCCAGCTCCATGATATTGTGGCGGTTGATGGTAAACCGCAGCCCCACGCGCTGCCCCACGGCAACGCAGTTTTCGATCCCCTCCATCGCCTTTTGATATGCACCCGCAACGCCACGGAACATATCGTTCACATCCGCAAGCCCGTCGAGCGATATGCCGACATAGCCGACGCCGATCTCCTTGATGCGCTGTGCCACATCGCGCGTGATGAGCGTCCCATTCGTCGAAAGCGTCGGGCGGACGCCGCGCTCTTTTGCATATGCCGCAAGCTCGAAAAAGTCCGGACGGATGAGCGGTTCCCCCCCCGAAAAGAGCAGCACCGGTACGCGGAACTCTGCCAGCCCATCAATGAAGTGCTTTGCCTCTTGTGTTGTCAGCTCCCCTTCATAGCGCTGTCCGTCCGAGGCCATATAACAGTGACGGCAGCGCAGGTTGCACGTGCGCGTGGAGTTCCAGACGACAACCGGCCCCATCCCGTCAGCAGCACCGTTCTTCATCCGATGCGCATTATGCCCGTAACGCAGCGAGTCGCCGTAATACTCGTCCATAAAAAGCAGTTTCGTTACGCTGATCATTTTGCTCTCCTAAAATACACATAGCCTAGGTAGGCTCTATCCTTCGCGGCGCACACGAATGCCATCGAGCAGCAGCCGCGTCTTGAGCATGACGTTTTCTTGAAACGGAATGTCAAGGTAACTAAACGCGGCCGCTTGATAAAGAGAATGGAACATCTCTGCGATGAGATCGACTGGCACATCCCTGCGGATCTCGCCCGTCTCCTGCCCCTGCGCGATGATCTCCGCAAAGACCTCCTTGATCTGGGGTGTCGTGCGGTTCCTTTTCTGCGCCACCTTCTCCTGCATATGCATCGGCGCAATTCCCTGCACTGACGCATGATGTGAAGCCGAAAGGAAGAGCGGCAGAACAAAGCGGTTCTCGTCGAGGAACTTCGCCGTCACATAGGAGGCGACTTCCAGCAGCTCGATCGGTGTCCGCTCCGCCGCACGCGCCTCGGAGAGTGCTATGCGGATCATCTCGCTGAGGCGTGCCAACAAAGAGAACAGCAGATCCTCCTTTGAGTCAAAATAATTATAGAACGTCCCAATGCCAAGATCCGCCGCGCTCATAATATCTGCCACCGATGTTTCCCGATAGCCACGCTTGGAGAACTCGCTGACTGCCGCCTCGAGAATCGTCTTGCGCGACTGCAGCTTCTTGCGCTCCCGACGCCCAAGCTGTTCCATGAAAAATCCTTCTCCCTTCTCTCTTTCAGCCTACTTCCTTCATTATAACGAAAAATTTTCCATTTGAAAAGGAAAAACTGAATCTCGTTCATATTTTCATTCTCAATCCTGCATAAAAGCAGCACAAAACAAAACGCACCGACTTTTGTCAGTGCGTTTTCTTTCTTGTTATGGTGACCCAGGAGGGATTCGAACCCCCGACCCTTTGATTCGTAGTCAAATACTCTAATCCAGCTGAGCTACTGAGTCACATGCCTTGCGACGGTGACTATATTAACATTTTTCCCATGCCATGTCAAGGATTTTTTATGGTGCTGTGCGGCTCCCCCCAAACGCCGTCGCGATAGAGCCGCATAAGATGCATGGGAACCATCTCCCCGCGCGATACGGGCGCGTCCGTATAGACGCGGATGTAGGTATCTGTCAGCCCATCGAAAACACCGCCCGCTTCACGCTCAAAGAGAACCGGTGCAACACGCCCTAAGGAGGCATGATGGAACTGCTCTGACAGCGCCCCGGCGAGCGCCTGCATCCGCGCAGCGCGTTCCCGCCGCAGTGCGCCGGGGACTTGATCCGTACGCGCCGCGGCAGGTGTCCCTTTGCGCGGCGAGTAGGGAAAAACGTGCAGCCGCGAAAACCCCATCGCACGTACAAAGCGCAGCCCCTCGTCAAACTGCTCCTCAGTTTCCCCTGGAAATCCCACGATGATGTCCGTGGATATGGCAACCCCCGGAACAGCACTGCGCACCTCCGAGAGCAGATGGGCGAATGCCGCCGTATCATAATGGCGGTTCATCGCCCGCAGAACGGCATCGCTCCCCGCCTGAAGCGGCAGATGCAGATGTGCTGCGAAACGCGGCTCCGTGCGCATCAGTGACAAAAGATCCGCAGACAGTTCCACGGATTCCAAAGAGCCGAGCCGAAGACGCCGCAGCTCCGGCAGAGAGAGTGCCGTGCGGCACGCATCGGCAAGCGTGGGCCGTGCGGGCAGATCAATCCCATAGGCGCCAAGATGAATGCCCGTTAGAACAACCTCATGGAATCCCGCCGCCACAAAACGCTCTATCTCACGCTGCACAGCAGAAAGCTGCCGCGACTTCACGGGCCCGCGTGCATAGGGAATGATGCAGAAGGAGCAGAAATTTTGACAGCCATCCTCTATTTTGAGAAAGGCACGCGTGCGGTGCGGCATGGAGGTCATCGGTATATCTTCAAAGGAGCGTGCCTGCATCACATCCGTGACCTGCTCGATAAGCTCCGCGCCCTCTTTCAGTGCCTCCTCCACATAGGCAACGATATGTGCACGCTCCTTCGTCCCGAGGACGACACGCACCCCCGAAAGCGCACGGATCTCCTCTGGCGCCACCTGCGCATAGCAGCCACAGACTGCAATACAGGCCCTCGGATTCATGCGCTGTGCACGGCGGATGAGCTGGCGGGACTTGCGATCACTCAGATGCGTCACCGAGCATGTATTGATGACATAGACATCTGCCGCCGTTTCAAATGGGACGACGGTATAGCCGTGTGCGCGAAACAGGCCCTCCATCGTCTCCGTCTCGAACTGATTGACCTTGCA
>CALIBA010000226.1 GCA_938045435.1 uncultured Selenomonas sp. | reverse complement strand
AATTTTTTATCTCAATAGCCTGCCCACTTTTTTTAAGAATACTGTCAAAATACCGAACCATAAAGAGAGCCTCCTGCTTATTCATTCCCGTCAATACCACAGCATACTATATCACAACTCAACGCAGTTTATCCAGTACATCATTGGTTTTCCAAATAGGAAAGTGCTGCCTTCATCCCATCAAGCGCTGCACTCATGATACCGCCCGCATAGCCGGCGCCCTCACCGATCGGGTAAAGTCCCGGTGTACGCACAGCTTGCATCGTCTCAGCATCACGCACAATACGACAGGGCGCTGAGGAGCGCGATTCAATGCCTGTCATCGGAATGTCCACGGCGCCAAAGCCTGGCATACGCAGTTCCCAGTAGGTAAGAGCCCGTGCAAGAGCCGCCGCAATATCGCCTGGAAAAGCTTCATGCAGACGCGCGGGTCGTACCCCCGGCGCATATGTTGGCACAACAGCAAAATCCTGCATACTGCTGTTCCCTCGGATAAAATCCCCGACACTCTGCACCGGCGCGAAGTAATCACCGCCCCCCAGTTCAAATGCTGCTCTCTCAAGCGTCCGCTGGAACCGTATGCCGCCAAGGACATCTCCATGCCAGTCCATCGGATTTACCTGCACAAGCAAAGCGCTGTTTGCAACGCCCGAATTGCGGCGATAGGTGCTCATTCCGTTGGTCGCTACGCCCCCTGTCTCCGAGGCTGCGGCGACAACGGTCCCCCCGGGACACATACAGAACGAATACACTCCACGTGTCTCATCCCGATAGGTGAGCGCATAGTCTGCCACAGGCAGCCGCTCATCCCCCGCAGCTATACCATACTGCATGCGGTCGATAAAGGTCTGCGGGTGCTCGATGCGAACCCCCACGGCAAAAGCCTTCGGCTCCATCCAAACGCCAGATGCAAAGAGCATTTCATAAGTGTCGCGCGCAGAGTGCCCAATCCCCATAAATGCCGCAGCCAAAGGAATCCGATCCGTATCGTTTACAATGAGTGCTGCAAGGCGCCCCGCCCTGCATTCCAGCCCTGTCACGTGTGCACCAAAGCGCACCTCGCCACCAAGACGAATAATCTCTGCCCGCAAGTTTTTTACCACCGTGCATAACACATCAGTGCCGATGTGTGGTTTTTGAAGATAGCGAATTTCCTCCGGTGCCCCTGCCGCAATAAAAGCATCAATGATCTCCCGCTGACGCGCATCATGGCTGCGTGCAGTGAGCTTTCCATCGGAAAACGTCCCTGCACCCCCCTCACCAAACTGTACATTGGATGAAGCATTGAGCTGACCCGTCCGCCAAAAATGGGCGACATCGCGCGTACGCGTATCCACATCCTGCCCACGCTCCAGTACAAGCGGCGCAGCGCCTGCGCGGGCAAGGGTCAGCGCGGCAAAGATACCCGCCGGCCCGAACCCGACGATGACAGGGCGCATATCATACGCCGCGCATCGCGCCTTCATCTGCGGCGCAGATTGGTGCGCACACTCCTTTGGGCCCCCCGTAATCATTGTATCCTTGCGAAACTGAGCGCGCACCGTGCACTCATTCGCAGCCTGTACATCCAGCTCATAAACCCAGACAATCGGTGCTCCTCGATACCTGCGTGCATCCAGCGCTTTTCGAACGATACGCACCTCCTGCACAGCCTCTCGTCGGATACAAAGACGCTCTGCTGCAAGTTCTTCTAGAGACTGCATTGTATCATAGGGGATACGCAGGTTCTTTACCCGTATCATTGCATCGCTCCGACCTTGATCGTAACAGTCACATTTGGATCTGTAACGGTTACTCCCTCAGGCAAATACAGCCGCACTTGACGAGACTCCGTTTGCTTCACATCTGCCAAAGAAAATTCCACTGTCTCAATGTGGTCAATGCCAGAAAGCAGCTCCTCACGCCCTGCAATCTCAATGCGGCCGGGCTCTACTGCAATTTCCTCCAGATGCAGCTTAGGCGATAGATCGCTCCGCGCCTTTGCTTGAACCGCAACAACCTTGCGTGACAGCCCACGCGCAAGTCTCACTTTGACCTCTGTCGTATCTGGTGTAATCGTAAGGCCATGAACCTCCCTGCCGTCCTCATTGACAGCAATGAGCGGCGTCGTCACAGAAAAATCGCTCGCCTGTCCGTCGATACTGATATGCGCGACTACATGCGCCACGTGTTCAAGTGCAGTACGCGGCCCTTCCACCGTCACTGTATCGAACATCTGTTCTACGCCATCCACCATCACGCCGGTCGCAGGAGCCCCTCCAACCGTCAACGCTACATCAAATTTCTTTTGCGCAACGGAATCGAGGGTCACCGCAATTTTATCTGGTGTGATTCCAGTTAATTCAAAACCAAAAGGAACAGATACATTGACGGGGTACATCTTTTCTCCCTCAACGAAATCCGAGAGATTCACACTTGCATGAAAATCACTGCGATCTGTCGACACAAAGAGGAAACGCGGTCCACGCACACGGATGTGCACCATATCTCCGGCAGTCTGTACTCGATACCCCTCCGGCACACCTTCAATGGTGACAGGAATGGTGTATCCGCCATCAATCGAAGGGTTCTGATCATTCATCACATAGAGCCAGAGCGCAACGGCAACGGCGAGTGCACTTAGCTTCACCAATAGATTATGCTGCACCATATTGCGAAGGAATGCCATCATTTCTTTCTCCAGCTCCTAAGAACTTCCATAAGTGATGATCGTGCGTCATAGTTAAAAGCAGGAGTGAGGATCTGCGTCAGCCGCTCCTCACTCAGATGGCGGTCCAGACGTCCATTCTCGGCGACCGAGATGGTTCCCGTCTCCTCACTGACAACGACAACGAGCGCATCACACTGTTCTGAGAGACCTATCGCCGCACGATGCCGTGTACCAAGTTCAGTTGAAAGCGTTCGGTTCTCTGTCAGCGGAAGAAGACACCCAGCTGCAATCAGTCTCTTGCCGCGAATCACTGCCGCGCCGTCATGAAGCGGCGTATTTGGGATAAATACATTGATGAGAAAATCCGAGGTAATAAGTCCATCGATCTGAACACCTGTCGCACTGACATCATTTAGCCCCATATTGCGTTCAATGACAAGCAACGCGCCGATACGGTTCTTCGAGAGCAGTTTCACCGCTTTTCGGATCTCTCGAATTGTACTCTGTGCCTCCTCGTCATCCATCAGTCCACCTGAGCGCAAAAATCGTCCCTGTCCAAGATGTTCCAACGCACGGCGCAGCTCTGGCTGAAACACAATGGGCAGCGCAACAAAGAGAAGGGTCACTGATTTTTGCAGCAGCCACGAGATAACATGCAGCTCAAAAAAGCTTGCAACCATCGTCACGCCAAGCAGTACAAGAATCCCTTTCCCCAATGTAATGGCACGGGTATCCTCAAGCATGACATAAACACGATAGAGTATAACAGCAACGATTAAAATATCCAGAACATCAAGTGGCGTAATGGTTGATAAAACACCATGAAGCTGTATTGGTATAACAAAATCAAACGGCATAAAAGCCCCCTGCGAAAAAGTGTTTTCCCTCAAGCCATCGCTCCTGCTGATGACTCTATTAGGGATTCTCTCAAACAGGCTGAAAACCCTTCGTGACCGCATAGCTTTTTCAAAAAAATCACCCTCCTGCACAAGGAAGGTGATTGTATCTGGCAAAAATTCAGCAAATCTTTCGGATCCAGCCCTCAGGTGCGGGGACTGTACCGAGCTGAATACCGCGCAAGGTATCGTAAAGTTTTTGGAGGACAGGCCCCATCTTTTCCATTCCACTCGGGAACATAATGTCCGTATCTCCATAGGTAACAGAACCGACCGGTGAGATGACCGCAGCCGTGCCGCATAGACCGCATTCCTTAAAATCCTTCAGCTCCGCAAAGGAAACAGGACGCTGCTCCGTTCTCATCCCGAGAATATGCTCTGCGATGTAAAGCAGTGAACGGCGTGTAATGGAGGGCAAAATGGAGTCCGATTGCGGCGTGAGGACCGTGCCGTCTCCTGTTACAAAAATGAAGTTTGCCCCCCCCGTCTCCTCAACATAAGTACGGGTCGCCGCATCAAGGAACATATTCTCATCAAACCCCGCCGCATGTGCCGCCATATAGGCATGCAGGCTCATCGCATAGTTCAGACCTGCTTTGATATGCCCCGTGCCGTGCGGCGCCGCACGGTCAAAAGCACTCACACAGAGACGGACAGGTTTCGCCCCTCCTTTAAAATACGGTCCCACAGGCGTTGCAAAAAGGCGGAACTGATAGGCGTCAGCAGGCTTTACCCCAATGACTTCCCCAGAGGCAAACATAAAGGGCCGCAAGTAAAGCGAGGCATCTGAACCGTACGGCGGCACAAACGCCCGATTTGCTGCAACCACAGCGTCAACCGCCTCTAAAAACCGCTCTTTCGGAAAGGAAGGCATCTCAAGATAGGATGCAGAATCATACATGCGTGCTGCGTTGAGATCAGGACGAAAGGCAACGACGTGTCCATCTACCGTCTCATATGCCTTGAGCCCTTCAAAGACCTCCTGGCAGTATTGAAGAATGCCGGCGCATTCACTGATTGAAACGGTCGATACATCCGTGAGCATCCCTTCGCCCCATACACCATTTTCATAATATGCCACATAGCGCTGCGGCAGAGTGTGATAGGAAAATCCTAGATTGCCCCAATCCATATCCGCCTTTACCATGGTAAAACGCCTCTTTTCTTAAAAATCTTACCTTGTATCATAGTCCTGCTGCACTATGTTGTCAATTGGCATTGCCAATATCTCTAAGTGCCACTGGCAGCACTGCAAGAATATCCCCCGCAACAAGGCCGTTGCCCATAGAGGCATAGGCCAGATCTCCCGCATAGCCATGCAGATAAACACCGACGAGCGGTGCCATCCTGCTGTCCATCTGCCGCATAAGCCCGACAATCGCTCCAGCAAGAACATCCCCCGCCCCTGCTGTCGCCATGCCAGGATTCCCGCATGTCGTAAAGAATGCGTCGCCGTCTGGATAGACGACAATCGTACATTCGCTCTTAACAACAAAAATACATTGATACTCACGTGCTGCATCACGTGCGTGGCGCAGAAGATCACTGCGCACCTCATCTACGCTTATGCCAAGCAGCCCTGCAAACTCTCCGATATGCGGCGTTACAACTGGGACTTGCGGCAAATCGCGCAGCGCATCGAGACGATCGCGAAATGCGTAAATCGCATCCGCATCTATGACGAGCGGCACCTTCACCGCAGCCGCAAAACAACGAACAAACTCCTCCGTTTCCGGCGCACGCCCAAGACCGGGGCCAATCAGCACCGCATCGAAGTCCTCTGCAATAGCGAGCGCTTTTTGAAGAGCAGTCACCCCGCCAAAATGTCCATCTCCTCCATCTTGAATGGGAACCGTCATAACCTCCGTCAGCTTGCCTGCAAGAATATCATAGAGCCGTTCAGGCGTGGCAAGCGTTACAACCCCTGCACCAATCCCAAGCGCGGCAGAAGCAGAAAGTGCTGCCGCTCCCGTCATGCCAAGCGACCCCGCAAGGACGAGGATGCGTCCACAAGTCCCCTTGTGGGCATCCCGCTCGCGTATCGGTAGTAATCTTGCTGCGGACTCTTTCGTAATGAGGGACTGATGAAGTGCGTTCCCCTCCAAGAGGGCTTGTGGTATGCCAATGTCATCCACGAGAAGTTCACCAACAAAATTCGCTCCCTGCCCCAAAAAATGTCCAACTTTTGGCAAACCAAGCGCAAGCGTACATGTCGCTCTTACCGCAAGCGCATGGACACGTCCCGTATCCGATTCGACGCCGCTCGGCAAGTCGATAGAAAGCGTTGGCTTTGTCGCTGCGTTAATCTCCTCTATGACGCGTAGCGTCGGTTGGCGCAATTCCTCCTGCATGCCCGTCCCCAGAATGCCGTCCACAACGCCGTCAGAAAACCGCAGTGCTACGCGCAGGCGATCCCAATCCCGATCACTTTCAAAAACGCAAACTTCAACCCCCATCGCTATGAGTGCATCATGCATCGCACGCGCCGCCTTGCGCAGATGGTTGGAATCCCCTGTGAAGAACAGCTTTACACGCGCGCCCATATTGATGAGGTGGCGCGCCGACGCAAGCGCGTCTCCGCCGTTATTGCCGCTGCCCGCAAAGACACAGATCACGCGGTCCTGTACCCCGTCAATGAGCTTTGCCATCTCCTCCGCCGTACGCCGCCCCGCATTTTCCATGAGGACAATCTCAGGAAGTCCATAATCTCTTGTGACGCGCAGGTCAATATCACGCATATCCTCGGCAAACGATATATTCATCTCTACTCCTCCAACAGGCAGTAAGCTACCGCATAGGCTTGTTCATGACTGAGAGAAAGCCAAACCTTGGATGCGCCGCGCTGTCGCGCGAGATCCGAAAAGTAGCCCGTCAGCATGACCTGTGGTGCTCCAAGCGCATCCGGCAAGATCTCAATATCATGCAGTGTGCCGCCGCGCAGTCCTGTGCCAAATGCCTTCAGTACCGCCTCTTTCCCTGCAAAGCGTGCAGCAAAAGCAGCAGCGGCTCCCCTCCCGCATCCGTGTGCATAGGACTGTTCCCGCATAGTATACACGCGATCAAGAAAACGTTTCTTTTCCATTGCTCGCGCGATCCGTGGAACATGTATTATATCGCAGCCAATGCCCAAAATCATGATATTCTCCTAAGAAACTATATAAAAAGGAGCCGTCGCTCCCCGCAACAGCCCCTCTCAATCTCTTTCTTTCCCCTGCACATCACTGTGCTTCGTTTGCATTCCAAACGATCTTAACCAATTTTTCACCCAATTCGTGTATGCACTATCGAATACACACAGCAGTCTACCTCTGCAGCGGTTCCGGTACAACCCCAGGTGTATTATTGACTGGTTTCATCGTCGTTCCACCAGCGTTTTCCTGACCATCATCTACCGGCATTTCTTGACCAAACCTCATGCTGCGAGAAACAAACACCTCAACGCGGCGGTTCTGTGCACGCCCCGCCTCATCATCATTGCTTGCAACCGGGCGGTATTCACCATAGCCAAGTGCACTGAAGCGCGCCGGGTTTAATGTAGGCTGTGCTTGCATCAGACCGCGCATGACACTCACCGCACGCGCAGAACTCAGTTCCCAGTTGGAGGGGTACTGCGCTGTCGCAATTGGAACATTGTCTGTATGTCCTGAGATCGTCACACGCTCCGGCATGGATGACAGCAGGTTTGCAATAACAGGCACAAGCCGTTCTGCATCCCCTTCGAGAGAAGCCGAACCAGATGAGAACAACGCTTTCTCCTTGAGACGAATCATAAGTCCCTCTTCGGAAAGCTCTGTGCTCACTTGATCTTGAAGATTGTTTTCCTTGATATACTCCTCAAGTTTTTCCTTCGCTTCGTTCAGGCTCTCATTCTCCTGTAGGTAGGCGCGGTTTGCAGCTTCCTGGGTGGTAGTGGGAGATGTCGTCGTTGACTGTGACGTATTCATTCCTGCACCAGAGAAGAAGGATGGCCCTCCCATATTGAACGCAGCTGTAAATGCCTGCGAAAGTGACTGCATCTTGGACGCGTCTGTCTGGGACATGGAATACAGTGCAATAAAGAGCGCAAGAAGCAGTGTCATCAGATCGGAGTATGGCAGCAGCCATGCCTCACTGATTTCCTCCTCATGCGGTTTTCCGCGTTTCCTACGTGCCATATCAGCCTTCTCCCTTCAGCGCAGCACGCTCTGTCTGCGGGATGAATACCATGAGTTTGGCTTCAATTGCTGTCGGTGAATCACCTGCCTGGAGTGAGAGAATCCCCTCGATGATCATGCGCTTCTGACTAACCTCATGCTCAGATATGATTTTGAGTTTGTTCGCAATCGGATGCCACAGAACATATCCGGTGAAGATACCGAGAATCGTTGCAACGAACGCTGCAGCAATCGAGTGTCCGAGTACGTCGATGTTGTTCAGATTGCCCAGTGCTGCGATCAGACCAACGACCGCACCCAAAACGCCGAGCGTCGGCGCATAGGTTCCGGCCTGTGTGAACATGGAACGCCCTTCA
>CALIBA010000225.1 GCA_938045435.1 uncultured Selenomonas sp. | reverse complement strand
GGGCTGCATCGTCGACCTCCTCGCCGTCCGTCAGCGCAATCTGCGCCGTGACGAGGGTCTTGCCGCCGCCCTGCTGCTCAAACGCGATGGATTCGTAGCGGTAGGCATAGTCGTTGATCCCCATAATGGTCTTGCCGCGATGAAGGATCAGCTCGTCACGCTCCGCCGAAGTCGGCGACGGTGCGATATAGAGATCGCCCGCGAGGCTTCTTGCAATCGCAGGCTCACGTGCCGCATCCTCACCGTTTGCACGCAGCTTTGTCACTGCCTCTGTGACCGTGCCGTCCACCTCATAGCGGTAGGACTTCTCACTGCCACTCTCGGCAAAGGACTGCCCACGATAGATGATCGTGTGTCCATAGACCTCCTGCGGCTCATCAGGGATGAGTGTAACCGTCGTGGTCTGACTGCCCGATCCCGATAGAATAAATGCGAGCAGCGCAAGTCCCGTGCCAATGTGGGCAACCATCCCGCCAAGACCAATGCGTTGACGGCGAAATGCCTCAATGGCAGCAAGTGCGGCAAGGAGGGCAAAGGTGGAGAGCAGTACCGACGGAATATCCGTGACTCCGACCAGCCCCGCGAGAACGCCGCCGCCCACGGAGATCACGAAGATCCACACAGGCCGTGCGACGCGTCCACCGCCGTAGGGCAGAAGTACGCCGAGTGCCATGAGAAGCGCAAGCGGCACCGCAATCGGCAGCGAGGTACGCACATAGTAGTTCGTATCGACCGCCGCACTCTCTCCAAGCAGCCCCGAGATGAGCGGCATGGACATTCCGAAAAATACGATAGCGACGATGAATACGATGAGAAGCATCCCGAGCAGCACGAGGAAGTCTCGGCTGCGGTGCTGCTCGTAGACCGCCCCCTTCGGCAGACGTTCAATCCGAACGATCAGAACGCCGAGCCCGAAGAGCAGGACAGCCGCATTGGCAAGGGCGATGTAGAGGCCGATGTCCGAGCCCGCAAAGGAGTGCACGGAGAAATCGCCAAGAATGCCGCTGCGCGTGAGGAATGTTCCATAGAGGACAAATGCGTAGGAGAAGGTCGCCGCGAGATGAACAAGGTAGAATGCCCCGCGCCGCCCACGCGCAACAGAGATCAGATGAAGCAGAACACAGGCGAGCAGCCACGGGACAAGCGAGGAGTTCTCCACGGGATCCCAGCCCCAGTAGCCGCCCCACCCGAGTACCTTATACGCCCAGTAACCGCCGATGAAGATGCCCGCTCCGAGGAATGCCCACGCGATGAGTGTCCAGCGGCGCATCGGAGCGAGAAAACTGCCGTCCATCGGTGCCTTTATCATGCTCTCGATGGAGTAGACAAAGGGGACGGCGAGCAGCGCGTAGCCCACAAAGATGATTGGTGGATGCACCGCCATCCACGGATCCTGTAGCAGCGGATTCATTCCGTGCCCGTCCATGGCAACGACCTCTGCAGGAGCAAAGGGGCTCTTAAAGAGGACGAGGAGAACGAGCATCGCGGTAAGTGCGTGGTAGATCGTGCGCCCCGTCGCTGTCATCCGTCCCTCACGGGCAATCAGAACACCGACAACGGCGTGAATCACGAGCCAGAGGAGAAACGAGCCCTGCTGCCCCGCCCAGAATGCGGAGAGCTTATAGAGCAGCGGCAAACTGATGGAGGAGTAACTGATAACGTAGGTGTAGCTGAAATCATCGTTCAGGATAATGACAAAGAGGAACGCCGCTGCACTGAGCGAGGCAAGGCCCGCCAGGGCCGTACAGATCCGTCCTTCGGTTGTTTTTCCCTGCGTCTCACAGAACACTGCAGCAAGGGCAAAGAACAGAACCGCACCCAAGAATAACGTTCCGATCATACACGAACCTTTCCTTTTTCCGCCTCATATTTCGACGGGCATTTGATGAGCAGCTTGTCCGCTGCAAACGCATCGCCCGTATATTTCCCAATCGCGACAACGTGATATGCTTCATCGAAGTTATCGGGCTTTACCCCCTTGTAACGGACGAGCATCGTCTCGCCCGTCTCCTCATCGGAGATGGAGAACACGAACATATTGTTCTCCATGTGCGGCTCGACAGTGTCATCCGGCAGCCCCTTGACCTGGACATTCCGCTCGGAGGTACGTGCCTCTGCAATGCCGACATAGGGGGTCACGGAGTCCGCAAAGAAATACCCCGCATATCCGATAAATCCAAGAATCAGTACAACAAAGAAGTATTTACGCATGACGACCCCCCCGTTTCATCAGCCAGACATACATAAGTGTCACATCAAGCAGCGACAGCGCGAGCGTTCCAAGCATTACCGCATCCATATCGAGCCGCCCGGCGCCATTGAGAACGGGCGACGGATGCAGCGAGAAGAACATGCGCGGCAGGATAAAGACAAGGAACGGAACCGCGATAAAGGAAAAGAGTGCGTAGACCGCCGACGAGGAAGCTCGTGCACGCTCATCCCGCATCGTCATACGAAGTGTAACATATGCTCCGTAGATGAGGAGCAGAACAAAGATCGTCGTCTGCCGCGGATCCCAGTTCCAATACGCGCCCCATGTAAGCTTTGAAAATACCGCTCCGCTTGCCGTGGCAAGCAGGGTAAAAAGCAATCCGAGCAAGGCAGACCGCGCACTTTTTGTATCATAGCGAAGATTGCGTGTTTTCAAATAGCGTGCGCCCCAGTAGGCTGCGCAGAAGAACGCGATGACCGAAACCCATGCACATGGGATGTGGAAGAATGCAATGCGAACGTAGTCTCCCAACCCCTCAGCAGGAGGGACGACAAAGAACACGGCGTAGAGCACAGCCACTGTCAGAGCGGCAATCACCCCGGCAAGCATGAGACCCCCATCTCTAACTCTCAATCCAGAGAGAATCAAACAGCATTGATGCGCCCACCGTGAGCGCCATATCATAGATCAGCATCCCGCCAAGAAACGCCGGCTCTCCCCCGCCTGCCGAGAGCGAAATCGCGGGCAGAAGAATCGGCAGCATGGACGGAAGCAGCAGGACGGGAACAAGCCCCCCGCGCACGCTCGCATTTGCGGCGACCGCCGCAAGCAGCGTATCTGCTGCCGCCATGCCCCACAATCCTAACACCAATGTGGCAAGAAAAGTGAGATTAAGGACAAGCGGCGCATCCATCAAAATGACAACAAGAGGAAAAACGAGTGCGGCAAGCACGACAAGCGTAATGAAATGTGCCGCCATCTTGCCGAAGAGAACCGCCTGTGCCGGAACGTAGATCCACAAAAAGAGCAGCGTGCCCGCCGCAGCCTCCTCCGCAAAGAGCCGCTCTCCCTGCAGCGTCGCCGCAAAGAAAATCACAATCCAGAGGAGTGCCGACGCAAGGCGGACATCCATCGTCCCCCACGCGAGCGACATACTCAGAAAGGCAATCACCGTCAGTGCGAACATCCCCATCGTCACATAGCCGGCGCGGAGACGGATGCCGTCGAGGAGTTCTTTACGGGCGACGTTGAGTGTCGCTCGTAAGATCGAAGCACGCATCCGCTGCCTTCCTTTCCTCCGGTTCATTCGTCGCCCACAGGATGAGCCGTCCCCTCTTCGCCGCCGCACGCGTCTCATGCAGGAGCAGAGCGCGTCCATATTCATCGAGGGCAAGCCCCGGCTCATCGAGCAGCCATACCTCGGCATCCGTACCGAGGACGACGGCGAGCCGTACGCGCTGACGCATCCCTGTCGAGAGCTGCCCTGTCATACGGGGCAGAACCTCTGCGGGCAGTCCGACACGCATGAGAAGCTCCTGCAAAGCCCCATCCTCACACCCAATACCGCGTGCAGCTAGTAAGAATGTGAGATTCTCACGCACCGTCAGGCGCGTATACAGCTCCATCTCCGGCGTCGCCATTGCAAGCAGTCTACGGTAATCCGCTCCATTGACAGGTGTACCATCCAGAAGCGTATCAATCGTCCCGGATGTTGGAAGCATAAGCCGTGCCGCAAGACGCAGAAGCGTCGATTTTCCGCTGCCATTCGCCCCAGCAATGGCTGTCACACTGCCGCCATGAAAGGAATGTGTCAGTTGATGCAGGACTTCACGCCCTTCAAATCTTTGACTGACATCGTTCAAGCGAATTTCAACCATGAGCTATTCCTTTCATAACTTTTGTTTATTTTACCACGGGTATGAAAGAAAAATGAAATACATATTTTATATTAGTCTTTTCTATAGCTGTAGGCTATTTCAAAAATGAATGAACTTCATTTCTCTTGATAATT
>CALIBA010000224.1 GCA_938045435.1 uncultured Selenomonas sp. | reverse complement strand
GCTACCGATTTGATAATCAACATTTTATGTTTTGCCCAGTAAACATACCGATGCGCGGCGAAATTAAATATGCCGAGCCGAAAAAGCCGTTTTTAGTGATGTCGATGAAAATTGATATTGAAAGCGTTAGCAAGATTTTATTAGCAAATCCAAACCTTGCAGATGATGTTCAACAGGGCAACGAAAGTTTTGCACAATGGCATCTGGATGAATCTCTCAAAAATGCTGTTGAACGCTTATTATTCTTGCACGAAAATCCAAAAGATATTGAGTTTCTTGCACCGCTTATCCAACAAGAAATATATTATCGACTCCTTACAGGCGAACAAGGTGGCAAATTTAAAGCCATGGTAAGCAATGGATCGCACACCAAAAAAATCGCCCAAGCCACCCATTATCTGCAACAACATTTTAGTGAAACCATCACCGTGGAAACCTTGGCAAATCTAAGTGGTATGTCATTATCTGGATTTCATAGTCATTTCAAGAGGATAACCAGCCTTTCACCGCTGCAATACCAAAAATCCTTACGTTTGATGGAAGCCAGACGACTGATCGCACAAGAAGGGCGAGGCATTACTGAAGCCGCTTACCAAGTCGGCTACGAATCACCTAGCCAATTCAGCCGTGAATATAAACGGTATTTCGGGCATGCACCGAAGGGGGATATTAAATAGATGAGTATTAAAGATAGATGGCAAAAACACGTTGGAATTTGACCGCACTTTTGTATTTGTTATTCAAAAATCGTTCTACCACGATCTATCTAGGAATTAAATTCAGATAAATACCGAATTTTTTATTTTAATCAACGGTAGGAAATGCCCCATGTGGTCATGATTCCTCGTTGGTGGTGCGAGAATAGGCCTGTGCCGGTATGGGGTTAGCAGTGTTACTTTCCGGTGATGCTACACCATTGATAGAAAATATGGCCAATTGCGTGTTGTTTTGCCTGAATGCAAACTTCCTACTACCCTAAAGCCCCTTTTTCAGCTACCCTTATCCTATATCTACACAGTTCCCCAAGGAGTTCCTCATGAACATCGCCATCACAGGCGCCAGCGGCAACATCGGCGGTATGGTCGCCCGTCATCTGAACACACGCGGACTGCCGCTTATCCTGCCGCTGCGCAACCCCGCCAAAGCGCCCGAACTGCCGAACTGCGAGGCACGGCGGTTTGCCTATGGCGATTTGGAGCTTACCAAGCAGGCGTTAAACGGGGTGGACGTGCTGTTTATGGTGTCCGCTGCCGAGAGCCCAACGCGCGAACAGGAGCATTTGACTTTGGTGCAGGCTGCTTCGGAAGCGGGCGTGCAACACATTGTCTATCTCTCTTTTGCTCAAGCGGCGTTGGACAGCACCTTCACGCTGGCGCGCACCCATGCGGTGACCGAAAATGCAATCCGGCAAACAAATATGCACTACACCTTTCTGCGCGACAATTTTTACAGTGAGATGATGGCAACAATTGCTAACGCAGACGGCATCATCGCAGGCCCAGCCGACGACGGGCGCGTTGCCTGCGTTTCGCAACGCGATGTCGCCCAAGCGGCAGCAAACGTCATCGCCGACATCGCATGCGGCAACCACCGCCACGATAATCAGACCTACACGTTGACAGGTTCCCAATCATTAAGTTTTTCTGAAATAGCTGCCGTCTTAACCGAAATTACCGGTAAATCGCACCGCTACCACAACGAAACCGTGGAAGAAGCATTCGCCAGTCGCAAAGTTGAATATTCTGACACGCCCGATTGGCAGATTGAGGCCTGGGTTTCCACCTACACCGCGATTGCCAAAGGCGAACTTGCCGCCGTCCACAGCTATGACCTGTCGGAGGCGAGTCCCCTCGGGAACAATCTCAACCGACGGTATTGAGGGCAGTGAAAATAATCAATAAACCTAAGCATTTTTCTTGACAAAACGAGAAAAAAAATGTAAAATATTTCCAGTCAAGCACTTAAGTATATCATTTTCATGACGATATACTATATGTAAGACGTAATATGCAAGCGGCGCGGCTGCCAGGGAAGGCCAGCTAGCAGCCATTCAGGATAGACGCGACACTTGCTTATTATACGCGGGCACGGATGTCCGCACCCAATTCAATGTTCCGGAAACAGTCGGAAACACATCAGGGAGGAATTTACACTATGGCAATGGTAATCAAAAACAACATGTCGGCGATCAACACGCTGAACATCCTGAATCGTAATCAGTCGTCGCTCGCGAAGAGCCTTCAGAAGGTTTCCTCGGGCATGAAGATCAACCATGCGGGCGATGGCCCTTCGGCTTATGCGATTTCTGAGCGCATGCGCGTCCAGATCCGTTCGCTCGAGCAGGACAACCAGAACACCCAGAACGGCAACAGCATGATGAAGACCGCTGAGGGTGCGGTTGCTAGCACGGTCGAGCTCCTCAAGACCCTGAAGGAGAAAGCGATCAACGCTGCCAACGACACGAACACGGATGAGGATCGTGCGATCATCCAGAAGGAGATCAATCAGCTCGTTGATCAGATCGATGACAACGCGCTTATCACCTACAACGGCAAGTACCTCATCGATGGTTCGAAGAACATGAAGGGTACTGCAACCTGCACGGCTCTGACAAACGCTTCGCTCAGCACGGACTCTACTTGGGGCTCCAAGCTGACAGAGCTCCAGGCTCGCTCGGGTGACAACCTCAACATCCAGACGAACGATAACGTTACGCTTTCGTACGTCCGTGAGGGCAGAACCTACACGACGACATTCACGGTTGGAAGCAAATCACTGTCTTCGCTGCTCGCGATGAGCGCGTTCAACGGCGGCTCCGCTCTTGCTGGTACAGCTTTCGTTTCGACCTACAGCGCTGGCACGACGATCACGCTTGATAAGACCGGCAACACGGTTTACACCGTTGACAACAAGAATGCGCTGACGCTCCGTGCAGCAGGCTCTGGTACGACGTATCAGGTCGCTTCGTTCACGATCGCGATTTCTGATAAGGAAGGCAACCTCCGCAAGACGGCGAACAACTTCCTCGATGCGTTCAAGGAAAGCCTCCGTGCAGAGAGCAAGTCTGAGAACAACACGCTCACGCTCCACACAGGTCCGCGTGCAAACCAGGCGATCAAGGTCAGCATGACCGATATGCGCTCGCTCGCCCTTGGTCTGAAGGGTACGTCTGGCGATGTTATCAGTGTTGTTTCGCAGGAGCGTGCAAACGCTGCGATCAATGCAATCGAGGCAGCACTCCAGAAGGCTCTCGAGCAGCAGACTTCGATCGGTGCTGTGCAGACACGTCTCGCTTACACGAGCGACAACCTCACGGTTTCCGCAGAGAACGTCCAGAACTCCGAGTCCACGATCCGCGATGCGGACATGGCAAAGGAGATGACGGAGTACACGAAGAACAACGTTCTGCTTCAGGCTGCGCAGTCCATGCTCGCACAGGCAAACCAGAACAGCTCCGCGATTCTCTCGCTCCTCCAGTAATTTACTTCTGCTTCGGCAGAGATTCTATTACGGGATTAAGAACTCCTCCGCTAGGGGGGGTTCTTTTTCTTTGCTATTTTATGAGAAATCGCGTATAATCCTTGAGTAGGAAGGGAAGTGCCGTATGAAGATTTCTGCTTGCTATATTGTAAAGGATGAGGCCGAAGAACTCCGGCACTCACTGTCCAGTCTCGCTGCTGCCGTAGACGAGATCATCATTGTCTCTACGGCAGGGAACATGGAGATCATGAAGGCAGCCCACGACTTTCATGCGGACATCTATCCTTTTACCTGGCAGGATGATTTTGCTCTGGCACGGAATTATGCGCTGGAGAGGGCGAGCGGAGATATTATTATCTTTCTTGATGCTGATGAATACTTTTTTCACCCGATGGAGATTCGTCCCGCCATTGAAGAGTATGTAATAGGGACACCATCTTTTGACATTATTATGGTGCGGCTCTATCATTTCATGACAGCAGGATCATTTTTGGATGGGATGAATGACAGAACGCCACGGATTCTGCGTGGGCATGGTCTGCACTATGAGGGGAAAGTTCACGAGCAGCTCGTACGTGATGACGGTGGAGAACGTACACTCATCTATGCGGATGAGCGGCTTGCCTGCGGTCATACGGGCTACCTGACCGAACGTAGTGCAGAAAAGATTAAGCGGAATATGGAGCTTCTCTACCGGGATGCAGAGCTGCGCGGATGGTCCACATGGCACGCTGGCTATCTTGCAGATTGCTATTTTGGATTGAAGGATTACAGGCAGGCACTCAAACTCTCACTGGAAGCGCTGCAAGGGAATATTGTGTTCGTTGCAGGTACGAGTACGCTCTATCATCAGGCGATCGAGTCCATGCGGCGTCTTAACTATTCAGAGGATCAGATGCTGCCTCTTGCTGATCGTGCACTTGCCGTACATCCGGATCTGCCGGATTTTTATGCCGAGCGTGGAATGGTTTTATGTGGGCTTGGGCGTTATAAGGAGGCCATTGCAGACCTTTTACATGCACTGGAGCAGTTTGAACATACTCCGGCAGAGCAGCAGAGCGCATCTTTTTTTAGCCCACAGGTTGCGGCACGGGTCGCAGCGCGCTTGTCTCAAATTTATAGACATTTAGGGGATTCGGAGAAT
>CALIBA010000223.1 GCA_938045435.1 uncultured Selenomonas sp. | reverse complement strand
GCGCAAAGATCTGCCCCGCCTCAATTCCACGGCTAATGTGCAGATGCCCTTGCATGCACGCAGGGCATGCATCCCCCTCTGCTACAAGGCGAATATCTGCGACAATGACCTCCTTAAAATCCCGCAGTGGATTGACATTCTTGTAGTGAAAATCTACCTCGTTTGCACCGGAGACAGCATTCTTCATTCGCATTGCCGTTTCATCAACGACAATGTGCACCCCCTTTCGAATGCCGATTGGACTCATGAAGCCTGGACAACCACCTGCAGTGCGTATGGCTTCCTCATCTGCCATACGCAGATCACGTGCTCCTGGAACTGCATTTACAAGTTTTACCTCGTTGACCTCGTGGTCGCCACGCAAAAATGCAAGAATGAGATGATCATCCTCTGTCTGGAAGGCAACTGCTTTGATGGTCTTTTCCACGGGAATGTTCAAATATGCCGCAAGCAGCGCAATGGTATTCGTATGCGGTGTCGAGATCTTTTCAATCGGCAGTGGCGCCTCATCGAGTGCATCAAGCGGACGAAGTTCCGCCTTTTCATCGCTCGCCGCATAACCGCAGCTATCGCAGCAGGCAATGCGGGACTCCCCCTCGGGCGCAATGACGGTAAACTCCTCGGAGTTCCCGCCGCCAATGGCACCGCTGTCAGCCTCTACTACGCGAAAATTCAGTCCGCAACGCGTGAATACATTGGAATACGCCTCATACATCTTGTGATAAGAATCCTGCATTCCATCAACGTCTTTATCAAAGGAATAAAGATCCTTCATGATAAACTCACGGCTCCGCATGACACCAAAACGCGGCCGCCGCTCATCACGGAATTTATCCTGAATCTGATAGAGCATGAGCGGAAGCTGCTTGTAGGAACGCAGCTCATCACGCACGAGCGCCGTAATCATCTCTTCATGGGTGGGGCCCATACAAAATTCCCGATCATGGCGATCCACAACCCGAATCATTTCCGCACCGTATGCGTTCCAACGCCCGCTTTCCTCCCAAAGTTCAGAAGGCTGCAAAATGGGCATTAGAATCTCCTGACCGCCCGCTGTATCCATCTCCTCACGGATGATCTGCTCAATTTTCCGAAGCGTACGCCAAGCAAGCGGCAGATAGGTATACATACCACCCGCCGATTTGCGTATCATCCCTGCACGATACATCAGACGATGGCTGGCAAGTACCGCTTCAGCAGGTGTATTCCTAAGCGTAGGTGCATAAAGATTCGTGGCTCTCATGACTTCTTGCGTTCCTCCAATATCGCATCAATTTCCCGAAACAGTTCGGAAAGCAGATCTTCTTCTTTTACCTTGCGCACGACCTCCCCCTTGCGGAAGATCAGCCCCTCGCCATTGCCGCCTGCAATCCCAACATCCGCGCCGCGCGCCTCACCCGGACCATTGACAATGCAACCCATCACGGCGACTTCAATCGGTTCTTCCAGACCGCGCAGCCGTTCCTCAACCTTTTCTGCAATCTCTACGAGGTTGATGCTCGTACGTCCGCAGGTCGGACAAGCAACAAGCGTCGGCCCATACTCTTTCAGACCAAGCGCCTTCAAAATCTCATTTGCTGTGCGCACCTCAACAACAGGGTCTCCCGTGAGGGATATACGTATCGTATCGCCGATGCCCTCGGCGAGCAGTGCACCAACACCGACAGAGGACTTTATGATACCCGTTCCTGCAGTGCCTGCCTCTGTGATGCCGATGTGCAGTGGATAATCCACATGCTCGCTCATAAGGCGATACGCCGCAAGCGTCAGCGGTACATCATGCGCCTTGAGTGAAATTTTCATATCATAAAAATTGAGCTCTTCCAGAATATGAACATGCTCCATGGCAGATGCAACAAGTGCCTCAGCAGTGGTTCCACCATACTTTGTGAGAATCTTATGATCAAGCGACCCTGCATTGACACCAATGCGTATGGGAATACCCCCCTCACGTGCCGCCGCAACAACCTTCTTGACGCGCTCCGTTCCACCAATATTGCCGGGGTTGATGCGCAGCGCCGCAACCCCCTGTGCCATTGCCTCAAGCGCAAGTTTATAGTCGAAGTGAATATCTGCAACGAGCGGCGTTTTTACCTGCCTAATGATATGACCGAGATTTTTCGCTGCTTCCATATTCGGTACTGCCACGCGAACAATATCACACCCTGCCGCTGCAAGCTCCCGAATCTGCTGGACGGTCGCCTCCGTATCCGTTGTCTTTGTATTGCACATGGATTGCACAGAGATCGGTGCTCCGCCCCCGATGGGAATATTTCCAATATGGATCTGCCGGGTTTTCCGGCGCTGATATGCATGCATAAAGAGGATCAACCTCCCGCAAAGATACGTACAATATCGTTCTTCATCGCAAGCAGCATGAGTAAAATGATAAAACCCACACCAGCATTTTGAATATAGTGCATGACCTTCGGGCTCAGCGGCTTGCCGCGCACAGCCTCAACACAGAGTGTCAAAAAGTGCCCGCCATCCAGTGCCGGTACAGGGAGCAAGTTGATGATAGCAAGGTTGAGACTGAGGAGTGCCGCAAAATTAAGGAGCGGCACAATTCCCATTTCTGCCACCTCTCCTGCCATCTGGGCTACTCCAATGGGACCAGCAAGCTCTGAGCCTGAAAGTTCAAGGATGATACGATAAAGTGCCTCAAGCATCATGGCAATAATCATGCCCGTCCGTTCAACCGACATCACAGCAGACTGAATAAAGCTGGGATAGGTGATGTCGTAGTCATTTATGATACCGATATAGCCACGCTGCTGTGCGTTGTCATAGCGTGCCTTAACACTGACCGTCAATGCTGCCCCATCACGCTCCACCTGCATTGTCATGGGAACTGTTCCATGGCTCGCACGGATGACCTCCACCATCTCCTGCCATGTTTCCACTGTTTTCCCATCAATGGAGAGGACACGGTCCTGCGCCTTTAGCCCTGCCTCTGCTGCTGGATTGTCAGATAGTACCGTCCCAATGACAGGAGCGGGATTTGGCGTCTGCACCCCAGCGAAGAAAAAGATACCAAAAAATAACAGAACTGGCAAAATGAAGTTCATCGCTGACCCTGCGAGAATGACAATCATACGAGAAAGAATCGGTTTGCGGCAATATCCCCGATCTCCTGCTTCGTTTTGATCTGGTGTCATTCCTGCAATATCATTGAACCCACCAAGGGGAATGATGCGAATGGAATAAACCGTCTCCCCATAGCGAAACCTGACAAGGCGCGGGCCAAAGCCGATCGCAAACTCATCCACACGCATACCAGTCAGTTTTGCCGTGATAAAATGACCGAGTTCATGAACGAATACGAGAAGTCCGAAGACAAAAATGGTCGCGACAATTTTCTCTAACATCAAAACTCCTTTATATCATCAGTACTCAACGAAGCACAAAATATATCGTATAGTAATAGACCAGCGGTGCAGTAAAAAGCACACTGTCAAAACGATCCCACATTCCGCCATGTCCTGGAATCAGCGCCCCAGAATCCTTGATTCCCGTGTAGCGTTTCATCATGGATTCTACGAGATCACCAAGCGTCCCAAAAAGTGCAGTCGCAAAGCCAAGCCCTGCCATCTGTACAAGCGGCAGATGAAGCAGATGAGACAGCCCTGCAATCACAACAGTTGTCCCGACAACACCACCAAGAAACCCCTCGACTGTCTTATTCGGACTAATCACGGGGGCAAGAGGATGCGCTCCAAATGCACGCCCCGCAAAGTAGGCAAAACTGTCACTTGCCCATGTCCCAATGAACATGACCCAAACCATAGCCGTACCAACATCCATACTTCCAACAGGTGTGATAAAAACATCTCCTGTGAGAAACCGCAGCAGAGTCAGATGTGCAAATGGCAAACCAATATAAAAGACTCCTGCTACGAAAATACACGCATCTGGCACGGCTATTGCACGATGTAAAAAAACACACAATGCAATAAGAAGAAGCATCACCGCCATCATAGAAAGCATCATGAGATCAAAGCGCCCTTGAAAGGCACCTATCAAAAGCACCGCAATTCCTATACTGCCAATGAAGCGCGGCAAAGCACCTCCCTGCGGAGAAAAGGCGCGTGTAAACTCGAACCATGTAAGCAGGGCAAGCACCAGTGCAGCTATAGCAAACGGCATCCCTCCCTGCTCAATTACATAGGCAGCAATAACAATACCAACAGCACCGGAAATGATGCGTGTAATCAATGCTAATCCTCCGTAGAAAGCCCGCCAAAGCGTCGATTGCGCCCCGCAAAATTCTCAATGGCAGATGCAAGTTCCTCGGGTGTAAAGTCCGGCCAATGTGTATCCGTAAACCAGAACTCCGCATAGGCAGACTGCCATAAGAGAAAATTACTCAACCTTAAATCTCCGCTGGTGCGGATAAAGAGATCAACGGGTGGATCGCCAGATGTATCCAGGGCATTTGAAAACATCTCGGCATCAATATCATCAGGTGCAATTTCACCTGATACTGCACGATTTGCAAGTGTACGTGCAGCGCGCAGGATCTCATCCTGTCCGCCATAGTTCGCCGCAACATTAAATCGGATTCCCGTATTACGTGCCATGCGTTCCTCTGCATCCTGCATACGGCGAAGAAACCGGTCAGCAAAACGATCACGCCGTCCAATAAAGCGCATGCGAACATTGTCCGCGTGCATTTCATCGAGTTCACGCTGCAAAAACGTATCAAAAAGGCGCATCAGAAAATCCACCTCAAGCGGTGGTCTTTTCCAATTTTCCGTCGAAAACGCATAGACCGTAAGGACTTCGATCCCCATACGAGAAGCAGCCTTTACAATACGTTTTAATGTACGTGCGCCGGCTTCGTGGCCTGCAGATCTAGAAAGGCCCTTCGCCTTTGCCCAGCGTCCATTGCCGTCCATGATGATGGCAACATGACGCGGCACCGCACAGTCAATAACAGGAGTGGACGGTGCTTCCTGCGGAGCAGAAGAATGGCGCTTCCTGCCGCCAAATATTTTTTTCCACATGGCTCTCCTTCCCATCCCTCCAACTGATCCGTATCTCTATTTCCGCTCCGGATGAAAGGGACTGCTGCCCGTCAAATCGTCTCTTCATAGGCAGCAACAGTGTCGCTGCGCAGCGGTGCCGGTGCAAGTGTAACCTGAACACATGTGCCTATATCCCGTATGCGCAGGACATAGAGCTGCTGCTCATCAACTCCAAAAAAATCACGCGACGCTCGTGTCTGCACAACCTCATAGGAAATGCCTGCAGCTTCAAGAACCGGTTGGCTTTCCGCCCATGGACGCGCCAAAAGATCATAAAACGGCATCAGATCTCCATAACCTCTTTTTCCTTCGCTGCACGCATCTCTTCCATCTGCTTGACGAATTTGTCTATGAGCTTTTGTACAGAATCCTGTCCACGCTTGGACTCATCCTCATTAATTTCCTTGTCTTTCTCAAGTTTTTTAATTGCCTCATTCGCATCACGACGAATATTGCGCAGGACAACCTTCGCCTCTTCCGTTTTCTTTCCAACCATCTTGATGATTTCTTTGCGGCGCTCCTGCGTCGGCTGCGGAATCGCAAGACGGATAACATTGCCATCCGAGTTTGGTGAAAGACCAAGATCCGATTTTGAAATAGCAATT
>CALIBA010000222.1 GCA_938045435.1 uncultured Selenomonas sp. | reverse complement strand
AAAGGGGCGTCATTTTCCTAAATTCTTACTGTAAAATCTCCAAAAATAGTGTAATATATCTATACAAACACACAATATTCAATAAAGAGGAGTATCACAATGCCACAAAAGACCATTGATACAACCGAGCGCCCCCCCATACTCAAAACAATTCCACTGTCCTTGCAGCATCTCTTTGCAATGTTTGGCTCAACAGTGCTTGTGCCGATTCTATTTCATGTCAACCCGGCGACAGTCCTGCTCTTTAACGGCATAGGAACATTGTTCTATCTCATTCTCTGTCAGGGAAAGATTCCTGCCTACCTAGGCTCTAGCTTCGCGTTTCTCTCTCCGGTATTTCTTGTACTCTCATCTTATAGTTATGAGGCGGCTCTTGGTGGATTCATCATCGTCGGCATTGTATTCTGCATCGTCAGCCTCATCGTACACACAATCGGAACGAGTTGGATCGATGTGATCTTCCCGCCTGCATCCATGGGAGCGATCGTTGCAGTCATTGGTCTTGAGCTCATGCCAACAGCAGCGGGCATGGCAGGACTTACGGGCGAAAATACGGACACAACAGTCATCTTTGTCTCCATCGTCACGTTAGCCATCACCGTTTTTGCCTCAATGGCATTCCGCGGCTTCCTTTCCATCATCCCTATTCTCATTGGTGTAACAGCAGGATATGCACTCGCATGTGCGGTTGGTATTGTCGATTTCTCACAGGTAGAGCGCGCCCCATGGTTTGCCATTCCGACAATCTATACACCGGAGTTTGATCTGCGTGCCATCCTCATTATCCTGCCTGCTTCCATCGTCGTCATTGTCGAACATATCGGTCACCTCATCGTGACTGGCAATATCGTGGGCCGCAACCTCGCCAAAGATCCAGGCCTTGACCGCTCTCTGCTCGGCAACGGCATTTCTACCATCTTCTCCGGCTGTTTTGGCTCAACGCCAAACACGACCTACGGCGAAAATATCGGTGTGCTTGCCATCACGAAGGTATATTCAACATGGGTCATCGGCGGCGCAGCCATCTTTGCCATCATACTCTCGTGCCTTGGCAAGCTCGCAGCACTGATTCAAAGCATCCCAACACCTGTCATGGGCGGGGTTTCTATGCTCCTCTTTGGCGTCATCGCTGCATCGGGCATTCGCATTCTAGTCGAAGCAAAGGTGGACTACAACAACCCAATGAATCTCCTGCTGACCTCTATCGTCATGGGTGTCGGTGTCTCCACGGCGAGTCTGACAGTGGGAACGGTGACACTGCGCGGCATGTCCCTTGCAACAGTGATTGCCATCATCCTTTCCATCTCTTTCCGCCTCATCCTCGCCCTGCGCCGTCAAAAATAGGCGCACGACAAATGACCAGGTTCTATGTTGCCCTGCCAGAGGGCGGCGAAGTCCCCGTAAAAGCCTATCTCATGCGTGTATGCGGCATTTCATCAGGTCTATGGAAACGTATCAAACACAGCGGGACCTTCGCCGTGAACGGTATCCCCGCCATCGCCGCATACACTGCCGTCCGCACGGGGGATGTAATCTCCTACGAGCTGCCAATCCATTCTTCCGTTGTTCCAGAACATCATCCGCTCTCGATTATCTATGAGGATGATGATCTTCTCATCATTGATAAACCCGCAGGTCAGCTCGTCCATCCAACGACAAAGGAATCTTCTGGTACAGTGGCAAACGCTGTACTCGGCCTCTATCAATCACGCAGCAAAAGGATCGACTTTCATCCATGCCACCGACTTGACCGCAATACGACAGGGCTGCTCCTCATTGCAAAACGCCCCGAGATACAGTATCAAATCGCAAAGCAAAACACATTGATACGCACGTATATCGCTCTCATCGAAGGGGGGCTATCCCCCGCTGAGGGCGTAATTCAGGCCCCAATCGCACGTGCCCTGCCAAGCATCATCCTCCGCCATGTTGCTCCAGATGGAAAGCCTGCCCGCACACATTACCATACGGAACTGTCAAATGACAAATATTCCCTCCTGCAGCTCTGGCTTGAGACAGGGCGTACACATCAGATACGTGTCCACCTTGCACATCTGGGACACCCGCTGCTTGGTGATGATCTCTACGGCGGAAGCATGTCAGAGATCCAACGACAAGCGCTCCATGCGGCACGTCTTACATTCTCTCATCCATGTACGAGGAAAACATACTCCTTTGAGGCGCCGCTTCCGACAGATATGGCATACATTGTGCAGAAAATCGCGGCTCAATGAAAAATACCGCAGATGGAACATCACCCATCTGCGGTATTTCTATATGCTCTTATCTACAGTTCAGCAGATTATTTTCCGGTGCCAAACCATTTCTGATAGATCTTATCGTATTCTCCATTATCATGAAGTTTTTTAATCGCTGCGTCGATTTCCTTTTGAAGATCTGTATTGTCCTTTGCCATGGCGATTCCATAATCCTCAGCAGAGAGCACATCATCTAGTGTCTTAACACCGACGGCTGCATTCTGATGAATATAGTAGTCATTGACAGGGCGATCATTGACGACGGCATCCACACCGCGCGCCTTAAGCTCCATAAAGCAGTCCGCCGGTGTATTAAGCTCAGTCACCGTGACGCCTTCCATTTCCTTTACCATGTTTGCGCTCGTTGTCCCAATCTGGACAGCAACCTTGTGCCCCTTGAGATCATTGAATGACTTAATGGCTTCCTCGTCACTGCGCACCACCATTGTCAGACCTGATTTATAGTATGGCGCAGAAAAGTTTACCTTTTGCTTACGCTCATCATTAATCGTCATACCACTGATAATGACATCGATATTCTTTGCTTGAAGCGCAGGGATAAGTCCATCAAACCCAATGTTCTGGATGTCTGTCTCTCGCCCCATCTCCTTGGCCACAGCACGAATGAGATCCATATCAAACCCCTGGTACTCCTTCTGCCCTTCGTCTTGGAATTCAAATGGAGCAAAATCAATGGCAGAACCAACACGAAGTACCTTGCTCACCTGTTTTGTCTGTTCACCAGAGCCGTTGCAGCCGACAAGTGCAAGACTAATGAGTGCACTCATCAGAACGAGTGCCAATTTCTTCAGTTTCATCAGGAAACCTCCTCATGTACCGTGAAAATGAAAAAGGGACGCTGCAAAATCTCTGCAGCAATCCCTCTGCCTCAGAACCTCTCAGAAATGTACTGCACGCTTTGAGCTAAAGCAATCACGGCAGTAAACCGGACGGTCTGTCTTGGGCTCGAACGGGACCTCAGTCTCCTTGCCGCACTCAGCACAAACGACCTGGAACATCTGACGCTCGCCCCCATCATCCCTGCTGCGGCGACGCTTGTCACGGCAGTCGCGGCAACGTGCAGGCTCGTTCTCGAACCCCTTCTCTGCATAGAACTCCTGCTCTCCGGCAGTGAACACGAAGTTATTTCCGCATTCCTTACATACGAGGGTTTTGTCTTCAAAAGCCATTCTTCCACAATCTCCCTTAAAAAAAATTTAACTTTCCATCCGCCGAACTGAGGAAGCGTTCATTGAGATCATGGCGCAAGGAAACACTGAACAAATAAACAGTGCTTCACTTGTTCACTGAACGACTAGCAGGTCAAGAGGATTTCAACGGATTTTATTATACAGATTCTTTCTGCGTTATGCAAGTGTTTTTATTGCAAAACGAATCAGCTCTCATTATCAGTACTGTTTAGTGCCAACGGCACAGCTTCCGCTCCAGTCCATCAAACACCGCAAAGAGCAGAAGTCCTATCGCGCTCAGCACGACAATCCCCGCATACATATCGAGATAGTTCACGCGAAGCCATGCATCCATGATGAAATAGCCGATTCCATACCGTGTTCCAAAAGTCTCTGTAAAGAAGAGGACAGAGATCGCTGTCGCCATAGCAACGCGAATGGCAGTGATAAACTTTGGCAGGGATGCCGGGAGGATGATATGGTGCATCATCTGTCCAAAAGATGCACCAAGCACGCGCAGTGGAACATAAGTCTCAGGCGGTATGCCCGCGACGGCATCGCGCACGGTAACAATGATTTGAAATACAAGAATGAAAAAGACCAGCAGAAGTTTTGACAGTTCTCCCACGCCAAAGAGCAGCATGACCACCGGCAAAAGCGCAATCTTTGGAATCGGATAGGTAAGATAAATGATAGGGGAAAGCACACGATTGATGCGGCCAAAATACCCCATCACAACACCCACAGGATAGCCGATGAGAACAGCCGTAAGAAGGCCTATGCTAAGACGCATAAAACTATATGCACTGTGAACGGCAATCGTATCTAAAAATATCTGTGAGAGTCTCACCATAACCTGCTCGGGCGGCGGGATGACGGGCATCTTGAGGAGATGGGCTGCGGCAGTCCAGAACACAAAGCAGATGCCGCCCCCAAGTATAAAGTGCAGTACGTTTTTCTGCATCATGTACCTTCTTCTGTAATCTTTCTGCGCAGCATCTGCCCCATTGCAAAGAATGCAGGTGCGGTTCGCTGTGTAAGATCACCCGCAAGAGGATTATCATACATCTGGACGATACGCCCAGGTGTTCCCGCCATAACTGCAATACGCCCCGCAAGAAAGAGCGCCTCTTCCACATAATGCGTAACCATGAGCGTTGTCACAGCATACTTTTTCCACAGGGAAAGAAAGATCGCCTGCATGGATTCCCGCGTAATTGCATCCAGTGCAGAAAAAGGCTCATCCATCAATAGTAAATCCGGTGTCAGCAAAAATACGCGTGCCAATCCAACGCGCTGCTGCTGTCCGCCGGAAAGCTCATGCGGGTACCGCTCAAGCAGTCCTAAGAGTCCAAGATCTGAAACCAGTTCTTCAAATCGTCCTGCAAGCTCTTTCCCCCATAATCCTTTTATCCTAACTCCGAGCAAAATATTTTCACGCACCGTTTTCCATGCGAGCAGCCCGTAATTTTGTGGCAATAAGCCAATGCGCATCTGTGTCGGCGCAATAGAAAGCCCCTCTGCTAAAACATCTCCCGCTGTCGGCTGCAAAAGTCCCGCAGCCAATAGGAGCAGCGTTGATTTACCGCAGCCCGACGGCCCAATCAGTGCAAGTACCGTACCGCGCTGCACCTCAAAGGACACATCCTCCAATACGTGTACTGACTGCACGCCCTTCTCATAAGAAAAGGATACGTCTGCAAACGTCAGCAATCAATCCCGCCTCCCTTTACTGTGTCATATATTTGCTTTTGGCACAAGAATAAAAGCCCACCTTTCCCATGTAAGATGAGCTTTTTCTATGTCTATGCATCCAGTGCTGTGCGCATATCAGCAATGAGTTGAATTCCTCCGTCAATGTCTCCGTCGATGATACGCTTGACGACAGCGCTGCCGACGATGACGCCATCCGCCTGCTTTCCCGCGCGCGCGGCTGCCTCAGGCGTACCGATGCCGAAACCGATGGCGAGCGGTACATCGGTATAGCGCCGTGCTGCCTTGCATACGCTCCCGATAATGCTGTAATCGATCTCCTTGACACCTGTGACCCCGTAATTCGAGATACAGTAGATGAACCCCGATGCTTCTTTACAGGTCTCTGCCATACGTTCTTCAGTCGTGCCGGGCGTGATGAACTCGGTGAGTGTGAAGTCGTGTGCTGCACAGATGCGGCGCATATCCGCAGACTCTTCATGCGGCACGTCGGGGAAAATCACGCCATCCATACCAGCGGCCTTGAAATCCTGCACAAATTTTTCAAAGCCATAGTGCTGTACCATATTGATATAACCCATACCAATGAGCGGAATTTCCGAGTATTTCCGGATCTCCTTGACGACTTCAAGCGCCTTTTTCATCGTCATGCCCTTTTTCAGAGCGATAACGCTCGCCTCCTGTATGACGGGGCCGTCTGCCATCGGGTCGGAGAAGGGCAATCCGAGTTCAATCACATCCGCACCTGCCGCCTCGGCACGGCGCACGATCTCCACAGTCGCCTCCGCACTCGGGCAGCCCGCCGTGACATAGATATAGAGCCCTGTACGTCCATCGGAGCGCAACCCTCTGAGTTTTTCATTTAGACGCTTGCTCATGCAATCTCCTCCCCCAGCTCCTTTGCGACCATCTGCACATCCTTGTCACCGCGTCCCGACAGACATACGACAACGTTCTCGCCCACCCGCGTCTTAGGCATGAGTGTTTCGAGATAGGCAAGGGCGTGCGAGCTCTCAAGTGCAGGAATGATGCCCTCGATGCGTGAGAGACGCTGAAACGCTGCAAGCGCCTCTTTATCCGTCACGGAAACATAGGTGACGATGCCCTCGTCTTTAAAAAAGGAGTGCTCTGGACCAACCCCAGGATAGTCAAGACCCGCAGAGATACTGTATGCCTCAATGACCTGCCCATCCTCGTTCTGAAGGAGGTAGCTGTAAGCACCATGGAGAATGCCGGGTGTCCCCGCGCCGCTGAGCGTCTTGGCGTTATCGCCGTCCGCATCGCCGCGTCCGCCACCCTCGACACAGAACTTCTTCACATCCGCATCATTTTTGAAATCGTAGAACGTCCCCATGGCATTACTGCCACCGCCGATGCACGCCACAAGATAGTCGGGCTTGCTGTCAAAAGCCGCTGCCGACTGCATACGAATCTCCTCGCCAATAACCTTTTGAAAATCACGTACCATCTCCGGATAGGGATGCGGCCCGACCACAGAACCAATCACATAGTAGGTATCTGTGATGTTCGTCGCCCAGTAGCGAATTGCCTCACTCGTCGCATCCTTGAGCGTGCCTGTCCCGCTCGATACGGGAATGACTGTCGCCCCGAGCAGACGCATCCGGAACACGTTGAGCTGCTGACGCAGGGCATCGACCGCTCCCATAAATATGTGACACTCCATACCAAAGAGCGCGGCAACCGTTGCCGTTGCAACACCGTGCTGCCCTGCTCCCGTCTCCGCGACAATGCGCTTCTTTCCCATGCGCCGTGCCAGCAGTGCCTGCCCAAGTGCATTGTTGATTTTATGGGCACCCGTATGCAGGAGATCTTCACGTTTGAGATAGATATTTGCCTTGCCGTAGTGTTTCGTCAACCGCTCGGCAAAGTAGAGATTCGTAGGACGCCCGGCATAGTCCCTCAGATAGCCGCGAAATTCTGCAAGGAACTCCTCATCCGTGCGGTACTTTAAATATGCTGCCTCAAGTTCATTCAGCGCGGGCATGGCAATCTCCGGCACATACTGCCCGCCATAGTCACCGAATCTTCCCTTCTTGCTCATATATCATTGCTCCTTTATTCCAACCAGTTCCCTTGCAAACGCATCCACGTCTGCTGCACGCACAAGCCCCTCACCGACGAGCACCCCCTTGCAGCCTGCCTCATAGACGCATACGGCATCCGCACGCATAAAGATGCCGCTCTCGCTGATGATAGTGCGGTTTTTATCCGCATAGGGCAGGAGATCAAGTGTTGTCTCAACGCTTGTCTTAAACGTCACAAGGTTGCGATTGTTGATGCCGATGAACTCTGCCGGTGTCTCCTGTGCGATCTCGAGATCCTTGCGGTCATGCACCTCCACGAGTGCGTCCATGCCGAGGCTCCATGTGAGATAGAGCAGCTGCCGCAGCTCCTCTGGTGTCAAAATACGCACGATGAGCAGTACGGCATCCGCACCGAGGGCGCGTGCCTCATAGACCTGATACGGGTCGATGATGAAATCCTTGCGCAGAAGCGGTGTATCGACACGTGCACGTACCGCCGCAAAATCCTCGTTGCTTCCAAGAAAATGTGGGTCTGTGTGCACAGAGAGCACTGCCGCCCCTGCTGTCGCATAGATGTCTGCAAGCTCTATGACGCTGTGTGATGTCGTCAGCCGTCCCTTCGCGGGCGACTGTAATTTGCACTCAGCAATGAGCCCCCAGCCACGCCATCGGAAGTGCTCCGCCATGCGGAATGTACCACATTGGAGATTTGCTTTCAGTTCATCGAGCGGCACGGACTTCTTTGCCGCTGCCACGATGGTGCGCTTTTCTTTCACAATTTCTGCCAATATATCGCGCACTGCCGCACCTCCTTTGGACTTCTATACTTTACTTTCTTTGCCTTCTGGCGTATTCTCCCATTCTAGTGGAGGAGAAAGCGTTTGTCAATCATACGCTTCGAGACATAACGCCGACTGCTCAGACAGATGCTTTTATGCGCCAAATTGTTATATTCTTTGCACAGTTTCCATAAAGGCCCGGATTTTCACCGCCGATTTCTCACCATCCTCCTCAATCCCACCCGATACATCAACACCAAAGGGATGAAAAATCTCCACCGCCTTCCCCACATTCTCCGCTGTCATACCGCCCGCAATCAACACAGGTTTCCTCACGCGCACAATCTCCTGTGCCGCCTCCTGCCAGTGGAATCGTGTCCCTGTACCGCCTGCCGTCCCCTGCACGAAACTGTCGACAAGGATCATCTCGGCAGGATAGGCATTGGCCTCATCTGCATCGAAGTCGTCACCATAGCGATATGCCTTGATGACGGGGCGCTCTGCCATCCGCGCCATCTCTGACGTCTCATGCCCGTGCAGCTGCACATAATCCAGCCCCACGTGCGCGGCAATCTCATTCACCTCATCCATTGGCATATCCACAAAGACGCCAACCTTTTTCACGCAGCCAAGCGTGCGCACAATCTCCCGCGCCGCCTCGGGCGCAATATACCGTCTGCTCTCCTTTGCAAAGATAAAACCGATATAGTCCGCACCCGCGAGCTCTGCCGCATGTGCCGCCGCAAACGACCTCATCCCGCACATCTTTACCCGCAAGAAATCTACCTCCCATCACCCTGCCCTATCTTAAAAGAACAGCATGATATTTGTCAAATAAAAAGGCCCCGCATCCCATGGACTAGATGCAGAACCTGAATGAAAACGCTATATTTGACCACGAGGACTTAATTTTCCTCTGTCTGGCTGCGCATTGGGCGGATACTCTGGTGCTGAGGCTTTAGCAAACTACGATCAACCCCGAATACATCAGCAACATCCTCCCAGCGATTATTGATTTGCTTGCGGTCAAGCACGGACTGAATATCCTTTCCCGACGCCTTGGCAATGATGCCTGCCATATTTATATCATGCATCTCATACCCATTTTGAATGAGTCTACGTGCTGTATCTGCATCCACATTTCCCTGCATCGTAATATGCATGATCTCCATCTCATCGAGCTCTTTTTGAATCGCCTCTTCTGTCACACCAAGAGACTGGGCAATCTCCGGCCAGTCCATCGTCTTTGTCTTCATCGCCATTACATCACGAAAGGACTTTCCAGAAATCTTTGCAAGCATTGCCGCTTGTCCAATATCAAAAAAATCTGCCCGCCCCTTCATGGCCTCCTGAACCTCTGCCTTGCTCACACCAAAGGTCTCAGATACATGTCCGGCCAACTCATCCGGACTCATCTGAATATTTTGATGCGCCATATCCTTACCATGCCCGCCCATGTGGGGCAGACCCCCATCATGCCTGCCATGATCATAATGCTGTGCATGGACGAGTGAGCCTAAACTTCCACCAACAAAAACGATGCCCAGAGCAACGCCAACAATTGTCTTTCTCGTAGATTTCTTCATGACAAAACAACACCTTTCCATACCGCTCTTATGATGATGTCAGTATAGAAAGGCGTTGTTAAGTTCATTTTAAGTATATATTAGAATTTGATGCAAAACCGCTCTGCGCATCATCCATGTGCGCCTCCATCCAATCGTCCCTCGCCTTATTTTAGGCACACATCAATTCCTTAGGTAAACGAGAACGACCGATGAACGCGGCATGCGACTGGCTCATCATAGATATTGCGCGCCGGCTCAAAACGATAGGTATATGCTGCTGTGATTGCTGCCTGATCTAGTTCTGCATGCCCTGAGGAACTGGAAATATCAGCGCTCTGTACACTGCCGTCCGCACCAACGATAAGCGCCACCCCCGTTGTTCCCGTGATGCCCCTGCGCTCAAGCTCCTTCGGGTAAACAGGCGCCGCACCAGAGAGGAGTTTTGGCGGAACACTCGGCCGCTGTGCTGCTGCCGCGTCACGCCCCGTTCCCTCTCCAGTCCCTGTGCCGCTGCCTGTGGTCGGTTCTGTGCCGGCCTGCTCACTCGCTCCCTGCTCTGTGCCAGCCTTCTCACTTGTCCCCTGCGCTGTCGTCGACGCAGAACTCGTATGCACTGTGACAGGCTTTGGGGTATCCTTTGGCTGCTCCTGCGGCTGCTGCGCTTGCTCTTTCTTTGGTGGCTCAAGCGGAATATCATCAATGCTGGGAATCGGGGGCGCAGCCCCTGTTGCGGCAGGTGCGGGATCACTCTCCGGTGCTGCCATATCGTAGATCACTACATCAACAGGACGTTTTTCTGGCTCTGCAGCAATGCTGAAAAGCCCCATCCATGCGGCCGCAATCAGAATACAAAAATGTATCCCAAACGACGCCCCCCATGAGATATACTTTCCCTTTGCCGTTACATCCACGGCAGCCACCTCCCCGAAATAACAGTTTTTCTAAAAATGATACCCCCCTATCACCTTTAACCTGCATATAATAACACAAAATGATGGATTTGACTAGCGTATGTAATCATTGTATAACTCGTCATGAACAGGATGAAGCTCTCGCGGCTGCCCGAACGTGAAGATGAACGCATCAAGATGCAGCGATGGCGCAGAGCGTTGCCGTGCAAAAAAGCGAAACTGCCACGCCATTCAGAAATACCATGCCCTGTGCGTAGAGTACGCCCCTTTGACAAGTTTCCTTCTTCCCTGTTATAATTTTTACAATTTACATACCACTTTTCAAAAAATAAATTTATGGGATAGATCGTATATGAAACCAAGACTAAAAGCGCAAGAGTATCTATTCGTAGCATCCATGCTGTTTGGTTTAGTATTCGGTGCCGGAAACCTCATCTTCCCGGCAGGAATGGGACAACAAGCAGGGGCCGCCCTATATCCGGCAATCCTTGGATTTTGCATCACAGGTGTTGGGCTGCCGCTCCTGGGCATCATCGCCATCAGTATATCATCGAGCGAGGGGCTGTTTGATATTGGGTGCAAGGTCGGCCGCAGCTTCTCTTATTTCTTTACCTGTGCGCTTTACCTATGCATCGGTCCTCTCTTTGCAATACCACGCACCTCCACCGTATCTTTTCAAGTGGGAGCAGCCCCACTCATCCCGGAGCCGCTGCAAGATGCCGCACTATTTGTTTTTACGCTACTGTTCTTTGCCACGGCACTCTATTTCTCCCTTCGTCCATCAGGCATATTGACTTGGATTGGCAAGATCCTCAATCCCATCTTTTTATTTTTCCTCAGCATCCTGATCCTCACAGCAGTTCTGCACCCAATGGGCGATACTGCAAGTGCTGCTCCCACAGAAGCTTACCGCACCCATAGTTTCTTCACTGGGCTGATCGAAGGGTACAATACCATGGATGTACTTGCAGCGCTCGCCTTTGGAAATATCCTGGTTCACGCGATAAAAGGACTTGGGCTTTCTGACCCCAAAGACATATCTTTCAGCACAATCATCGCCGGCTGCTTCAGTACCTCATGTATGGCCGTCATATACTGTGCGCTGACCTATATCGGAGCACAGAGCCGCAGTATGTATGGCATAGATGCAAATGGCGGCGATGTCCTGTATCACATCGCCCTGCACTGCTTTGGTGCTTTTGGCAGCATACTGCTTGGCATAATTATCACATTTGCCTGTCTGAAAACTGCGATTGGTCTGATCACTGCATGCAGCACGACCTTTTCTGCACTGTTTCCAAAATCCATCTCCTATAACAACTACGTCATCGTCTTTTCACTCTTTTCCTTTGGTATATCAAATGTTGGTCTTAGCCGTATCATCGCATATTCCCTGCCTGTTCTTTACTTTCTATACCCCATTTCAATTGTTCTGATCTTCCTTTGCCTGATCGAAGGGGGCCTGGGATATGCGCACCGCTGTGTATTTATCTGCACCATAGGAGGCACAATGATCGCAGCGGCATTTGATTTTATCGGCGCACTTCCCCCTGCTGTCCAAAACACTCTGCCAAAACTATATCTCCTGCATGCGCTCGCGCAAAGTCTCCCGCTCTCCAGTATTGGTATGGGGTGGGTCGTTCCTGCTGCAGCAGGGTTTTGCATCGGCATAGTCTGCGTCTTTATACAAAGCCGCAAAAAGGATTAGAGACTTCTCCTCACGTTTCGCCGCGTCACGCACAAACGCAGTTCTCCCCTATTGACAGAACTCTCCTGTTTTTGCTAGAATGAATACCGCAAGACAAGGAGAGGTGTCCGAGCGGTTTAAGGAGCCGGTCTTGAAAACCGGTGATGCGGCAACGCACCGTGGGTTCGAATCCCACCCTCTCCGCCAGAATGCACATCATAAAACTGCTGCAAGAACATGTCGTTCATGCAGCAGTTTTTTCATGCGGTGATGAGGATTACAGTGTGCCAAAGATACGGTCGCCCGCATCGCCAAGCCCCGGGACGATATAACCATGTGCATTGAGATGGTCGTCAACAGCAGCAACGTAAATCGGAACATCGGGATGGTCCGCTGCTACGCGGCGGATTCCCTCAGGCGCTGAGACAAGACACATGAGAATGATGGACTTTGCACCTTTCTCCTTGAGCAATGTGAGTGCAGCGGATGCGCTGCCGCCCGTGGCAAGCATGGGATCCGGGACAATGAGCGTTCGATTCGCCACGTCTGTCGGGAGTTTCGCATAGTATTCTACGGGTGCAAGTGTTTTAGGATCGCGATAAAGACCGATATGCCCAACGCGTGCGGCAGGAACGAGGGAGAGAATCCCATCGAGCATACCAAGTCCCGCACGCAGAATGGGAACAATGCCCAGCTTCTTTCCTTCAAGAATCTTGCCGGAGCAAGGTGCAACAGGCGTTTCAATTGGAATATCCGTCAGCGGAAAATCGCGTGTGATTTCATATGCCATGAGCATGGCAATCTCTGAGAGCAGCTCGCGGAACTCCTTCGTTCCTGTCTCCTTCATGCGCATCAGCGTCAGCTTATGTTGGATGAGCGGATGGTCTACGAGATGCAGACTCTTAATCTCAGACGGATGAAATGATTCGGACATAGGAGGCTTCCTTCCTTTCAGTATACGGAGCGCGTCCCCGTATCTTAATCATTCATAGAGTGGATATTTTGCACAGAGTGCAGCAACGCGCCGACGCTCCTCACTGCGCCGCGATTCGTCTGCCGGCATGTCGAGTACATGTGCTATGATGCGTGCGACCTCGCGCATATCCTCCTCACCAAATCCGCGTGTCGTGAGCGCAGGCGAACCAAGCCGAATGCCGCTCGTCACAAATGGGCTGCGCGGCTCAAAGGGAATCGTGTTACGGTTGGCGGTGATATTGACCTCATCGAGAAGCGTCTGTGCCTCTTTGCCCGTGATGTTCTGAGGGGTGAGATCAACGAGCATCACATGGGTATCTGTCCCGCCGGAAACAATACGATAACCGCATTTCATCAACTCATCTGCGAGCGCGGCTGCATTCTTTACGACCTGCACGCCATATTCCTTGAATGAAGGCTGCAGCGCCTCGCCGAGCGCTACGGCCTTGGCTGCAATCACATGCATCAAGGGACCGCCCTGAATGCCGGGGAAAACAGCTTTATTGATCTTGGTGCCAAGCTCTTCATTCATGCCGAGGATCAGTCCGCCGCGCGGCCCGCGCAGCGTCTTATGCGTGGTCGATGTGACAACATCTGCATAAGGAATGGGGCTTGGATGCTGTCCTGCGGCAACAAGCCCCGCAATATGTGCCATATCCACCATGAAAAGGGCACCCACATGCTTTGCTATCTCTGCAATGCGCGGGAAATCAATCACACGGGCATAGGCAGAGGCGCCCGCAATAATCATTTTGGGCTGATGCTCTTTTGCAAGACGCGCAAGGGCATCGTAGTCAATCCGTTCGGTCTCTTTGTCAACGCCATAGGGAATGACATTGTAATATGTACCGGAAATATTGACCGGGCTTCCATGTGTAAGATGTCCCCCATCCGTGAGGTTCATGCCAAGAATCGTATCACCTGGCTGCAGCAGCGCAAAGAACACGGCCATATTTGCCTGCGCTCCCGAATGTGGCTGCACATTCGCCCAAGCTGCACCGAACAGCTCCTTTGCACGGTCAATGGCGAGCTGCTCGACAATATCAACATACTCACAGCCACCGTAATAGCGCTTGCCGGGATAGCCTTCTGCATACTTATTCGTGAGCACACTTCCCTGCGCTTCCATAACAGCATGGCTGACAATATTCTCCGAAGCAATCAGCTCCAGCTTCGTTCTCTGGCGGTTCAGCTCCTCTGCAATGGCCCGATATACCTTGGGGTCAACTTTTTCCAGACGATCCATAATGTTCATGTAATACGCTCCTCATACATCCACTTTATCTTCTAATGCCATCATCTTCTCAACGCGGCGGGCATGACGCCCTCCATCGAAATCGGCACGGAACCATGCGCGGACAATCTCGCCCGCCGAGCCGAAACCCAATACGCGGCTGCCGAGGGCAAGCACATTGGCATCATTATGTCTGCGTGACATGATTGCAGCATATACATCAGTGCAGAGCGCCGCACGGATTCCCTTGATCTTGTTCGCTGCCATAGAGATACCGACGCCCGTTCCGCAAAGCACGATGCCGCGGTCGGCTTTCCCGGAAATGACATCGGCGCAGACCTTTTCCGCTATATCTGGATAGTCGGCCGCCTCTCTGTCAAATGTTCCGACATCCTTTACTTGAATATCCCCAAATTCGTGGAGCACCATTTTGACTTCTTCCTTGAGATCTACCGCTGCATGATCACTGCCAATCGTGACATTCATAGGAAATCCCCCTCCTTATCATGGTTTCATTTTAACATAAAAATCAGTAAAAAAACAAGAAACACACAATATAGATTCTTTCTCAAATATGGCAGAGGCATGGAAATGTGCCGGCATCATTGCCGAATATATGTCCGCATGCCAAGAGAGAGAAAGAAAAGAACCGCTGCGACGGCTACAATGGACGCGCCTGCTGCGATACCGAAATAATAGGCAGCAAGCAGTCCTGTGATCCCTGCGATGAGCGCACTTGCAACAGAAACGATATGATACTCTTTGACGTTCCGTGCAATATTGCGCGCTGTTGCTCCCGGCAGAACGAGCAGTGCATTGATGATGAGAATACCGACCCATTGAATGCTCACAGCGACGACAACGGCAAGCAGGACAGCAAAAACAGCTTCCACAGCAGCAACGGATATGCCGCGGCTCCGTGCAAAGGATGGATTAATCGAGAGCAACAGCAGCCGGTTAAAGAGCAGTGCCCATGCCAATACCACAATGACATCAACAGCAGCAAGCCCCGCAAGATCGACAGGAGTGACACTGAGAATATCCCCGATCAAAAGCGGCGAAAACTTCGTAAAACCGCCGCCCCTGCTCATCACCATGAGCCCGACCGCAATCGCTGTCGATGAAAAAACACCGATCACAGTATCTGCCGAGGACGCCGTATGCCGCTTGATATAGGTGATAATCAGTGCGAATGCGACGGAAAAGAGGAGCAGCGACGAAAGTGGTGAGATCATGCCAACAAGTGCACCAACTGCGATGCCTGTAAAAGCACCATGGCCCAAAGAGTCTGAAAAGAACGCCATACGGCTCGAAACAACCATCGTACTGAGAAGCCCAAAAAGCGGCGTCATCAGCAGCACTGCAAGCAGCGCATGCTTCATAAAGGTATAGGAAATCCATGAAAAAGGCAGGAGCATATCGAGCACCTCATAAATTATCTCCATGCGGCAGGCTCCTCCTTGCTTGCATATACGGGTAAATGCGCCATATCCGGGAGGATGCCGAAGGCCTGTGCCATTGCAGGTGCCCTAAACACCTCATCGGGCGTTCCCTTTGTCGCAGCGCCGTGATACATCAGCACAACTTGATCTGCATGGCGTGCCACCATGCCGAGATCGTGCGAGATGAGAAGAATCGCCAGATCATCCTTTGTGCGGAGCGCGGAGACAATCTCATAAAAAAGAGCAAGACCATTCTGATCCACACCGGATACCGGCTCATCAAGGAGCAGAAGATTGGGGATGGGATTGAGTGCAAGCGCCAATAGCACACGCTGCAGCTCTCCGCCGGAAAGCGCACCCAAGCGGCGGTCAATCAGATGTTCTGCATGGACGCGTGCGAGGCTCTCCCACGCCCGTGTACGATGCCGCCTTGCCGAGCAGAGCCAAACAGGGCGATGGCTTAGGCATGCCATAAAGAGATCCATAACACTCGTCGGTGCGCTGACATCAAAGCGCAGATGCTGCGGTACGTAGCCGATGACAGGATGATCTATGTGATTCTCATTTGCATCGACAAACCGAAGTGATCCACTGTGCGGAATATCGCCGAGAATGGCATGCAGCAAGGTGCTCTTTCCTGCTCCATTGGGGCCGATGATCGCGGTCAGCTGACCACAGTGAATGTGCAGATTGACATGTGAAAAGACTTCAAACGTACCAAATGATACGCCGAAGTCCTCAATCTTTGTACAGCAGAAATGCGCACATCCTTCTGCTGCACCTCTATGATGAAAAATATGCCCAAGCATCATCGAGATCCTTTTCTAAAAAGGGACTGTCTAATCCGTCAGCCGACGGAACTTCCACGTGTTGATCATCAAGCCCAAAACAGCATATGCAACAACAACAGCAAGTGAGAGCATCGACGCTTCCCCCGTCCCTCCAAGGCTGCGCAGAAGATGGCTCGTATGCGTCAGCGGCAAAATCTCCACAAACCAGCGTACGGCATCCGGCAGCGCCGCCGTCGAAAAAAAAGTCCCACAAAGAAATGACATAGGCAGGAGAACATAGAGATTGACCTGGCTCATCTCCTCATAAGTTGAAATATACATCGCCGCCAAAAATCCAATCTCTGCAAAGATCATACAGTTCATCGTAAGGACAAACAGAAAAAGAGGTGAGAGCATAAAATGCGCACCAAATAGACAGCTGAGTGCAATGATGATGAACGAGGAGATCAGTCCACGCAAAACAGCGCCTGCAACCTTTCCCATAACAAAGGCATCGGGACGAATCGGTGCAATCAGATACTCTTCAAGACTCCGATGATAAATGCGTTCCGCGTGTACTGAGATGATGCTGTTAAAACTGATATTCATGGAGTTCATTGCAAGCAATCCCGGAACAAGGAAATCGAGATACGACCCAGTCCCAACATCAATGCTCCGTCCAAGCCCCCAGCCAAAAGCAATCAAGAACATCAGCGGAGAAACCATACGGCTGAGTATATACTTTGTAAGACGATGCTTCAGAACGATCCAATCGCGCCAAAAAACAATCCATATATCACGAAGCATCAGAGCCCCTCCTTTCGCCCCGTCAACTCGATGAATACATCCTCGAGATTGGTCGGACGCAGAAGAACTCGCTGCATCGCATCTTCCAGTGTATGCGCATGGGCACGTGCTTCCTCACGTGTATGAAAGAAACGATAGGCACGCCCATGCCCATCCTCCCACTCAAGAGCATATGCTCCTAAATGCTCACAGAATGAACGCGGTGTGCGCAGCGCAATCAGCGTACCTTTATTGAGAATGGCGACGCGGTCGCAAAGGGCCTCCGCTTCCTCAATATAATGTGTTGTGAGCAGAACCGTGACACCACGCTTTGACAGATCACGTATAAAATCCCAGATGTGCCGGCGTATCTGCGGATCGAGTGCGACGGTAGGCTCATCGAGAAAAAGCACCTGCGGTTCATGTATCAGTGCACGCGCGATGAGAAGACGCCGCTTCATGCCGCCTGAGAGACGGCGCACGCCGTCGTTGCGTACCTCTGCAAGAGACATTTCTTCAAGCAGATGCTGAATGCGCGCTGTGCGTTCTGCACGCCCCATATGATGCAGACGTGCATGCAGCTCCATGTTCTCCCAGACACTCAGCTCCTGATCAAAGTTCACATGCTGCGGAACAACGCCTATCTTCTTCTTAATGGTAAGTGCGTGCTCCCGAATATCACAGCCATCGATCCGTATGATTCCGCCGGTCGGCTGTGTCTGCATCGTAAGCATACGGATGATCGTCGTCTTTCCCGCACCGTTTGGCCCTAAAAGCCCAAACACCTCACCGCGCCGAACAGAAAATGTGACACCGCTGACCGCCGTCTTCCAAGCACTTTTCTGTGCCTCGTTTGTATGGGGAAATCTCTTAACGAGATCCTCCATCTCAATCATCATATCGTCCATCGTCATTAGTCCGCACGAAACTGAATCCCCGCCATATGGCGCGCCTTTTCCATCACCGCCATCACCGTGCGCGTTGTGCGCAGACCTTCCTCCATCTGTGTATAATCTTTCTGTGAGAAGATGTCATGAATGCGTTCAAATTCATGTGTCATACGGTGCGCATACCGGTTCAGCGCATATTTTCGCGGTCGTTTCCCGCGCAGACACACCGTATAGGAGGAAAGTTCATTGGGTGCACCATTGACACGAATCCATCCGGCCTCTCCTTGTATCATGAAAAATGATGGACTGCTGCTGTCCTTTGCAGCCGTTGCTGTCGCAACGAATCCATCATAGCGCAGCGTCAGGACGCCGGAGGTATCAATACCGTTAAACCCAACATTTGCCATATAGGATGTATGTTTCGGTCTGCCAAATATAGAGACCAGCAGTGCGAGATTATAGGAGTTGAGATCGTAGAGCGCACCTCCGGAGAGCCTAGGATCAAAACATGGTGCAACATCTCGCTCCAGATACCGGTCATAACGGCTTGAATATTGCGAGAAGTTTGCCTGTACTGCGCGGATGAGACCAAGGTGCGGCAGCTCTGCAATCAGCCCTTGATAATTCGGGAGAAACAGCGGCGTAACCGCCTCAAATACATAGCATCTGCTTGCGTGTGCACGTGCAATCAGTTCCTCTGCCTCTGCGAGCGTTGAGGTGAATGGCTTCTCCACAATCACATTCCATCCTGCATCAATAGCACGCCTCGCATAATCAAAATGCGCACTGTTGACAATGCCCAAATAGACAAAATCTGCCTCCTGCTCCCCCAGCATCGCATCATAATCAGTCACAACCTTAGGAACCGCAAACTCCAGAGCAAGTGCCTCAGCCTTTGCCCTGCTCTGCGGGCGTGCGCAGATGGAGACAACCGTAATCCCCTCTGTATCACGCAGTGCTGTGAGCGCCTCGCGCACAACCATACCGGTACCAACAATGGAAAGTCTCATCAGACAGCTCCTCTTACATGTTTTACATGATATTATAACAGTACAGCGCCATAATGAAAAGGGTCTGCCGCAGAAGTGAAACACTTCATGCAGCAGACCCCTTCACAGCAATAATGAGATATGTATACTGCCTTACTTCATCATGTGAAGCTGTTCAGCATCCGCGCCCTTTTTCCCCTGCAATGCGTCCCATGCATCGTTGGCGCGCTCGACATAGGCGTCACGGATCATGCGGTTCTCTCCGAGTCCATGGAGATAGGCGGTGACATTGTAGCCCTCTCCCTCAAGGATGCTCTTATGCGAATCTGCATCCTTGCCTGCCATATCGTTGTGCGCATGATCGCCCGCAACCATCATAATGGGCATCAGTGTCACATTCTTGATATTGGCATCCTTCAGCTTTGGAATGACATCCTCGATGCCCGGCCATCCCTCAACCGTGTAAACGTAAACATTCTTGTATCCAAGTGCATCGAGCTTCGCCTGAATGACAGCGTAGTAGGCATTGGAGATATGGGGCGTACCATGTGCCATGAGCAGAAGCGCATCGTTCTTGCCCATCTTCGGGAACTGACTTGCTACCGCTTGGATGAACTCGATCACATCATCCGCCTGCTCCTCCTGTCCCTGCCAGTACATGAGCGACGTGCCGCAGGTCATCGTCTTGAACTGGTTCTTATACTCGTTGAACACAGCCTTCACATAGGAGTATTCCATGCCCGGAATGACATCGAGCGAGACGAGTGCAACGCGTGAGTAGCCATCCGCCTTGAGCTGCGTGAGTGCTTCCTCAGGCGTCGGGTATTTCTTTCCCTCATTCTTTGCAATGCGGTCAATGATGATATGGGAGGTAAATGCCGTCACGACTTTCACACCAGGATGGGCGGCCTTGATGGCATCCACTGTCGCCTCGATCGTCTTTTCACGCGTTTCTTTGAACGTCGTGCCGAAACTCGTTACAACGATGGCATCCTTGTTGGTGTAGTTCTTCATCTGCGGATTTTCATACTTTAAGACGCCGATCTCAGAGGCCTCCATGAGCGCCGGCGTTGCTGTCTTTACCTCCGGATTCAGCTCATACGCAGCCTCTGCAGGCGTGTAGGAAAATCCAAGTGCAGCCGAACACGCAAGTGTAGCAACCAACATCTTTTTCCAGTTTTTCATTCCAATTCCTCCCAAACACAGAACAAAAGGCCTTCCTGCCACAACAAGAAAGCCCATCTATTCTCTGTCAAGAATCGATGCATCCACTTCCTGTCGCTCGCAGGGATGTGACTGAAAAAGAACCCCTTTCCAGATACACGGCGGATTGTGAAACAGGCAGTTCTCCTGGCTCGGTTCATCACTTGCCTGCGCCTTCCCGGGAATCCTCTCCCCAGTGACATTTTTGCAGGTTTGCTCCCCTCACAGTGGCGGGACCGCGCCGGCTCATCCGGCTTCTCTATTCAGCATACGCCCACAGGCGATGCACCTGTTTCCTATGATGAATGAACACATTCATCTACAATACAGCTCTTAGCATACACCGTTTTATATAAATTGTCAAACGATATGTACTTACTTTGACGCATCCTGTTCCACGCGTTTTTTCCATGCCCCACTCTTTGCATCGCCCGCTTCAGCAGTCTCCGCTACATATGCACTGACTGCATCATAGTTGGCACGAACACCGGATTTCGTATTCCGATATGTCACAGCATTCGCCTTGTTTACACCGATCGCATCTGCTTCCTCGACTGCATCAATGTTAGCGCCAAGGTAAATGAATTCCCATCCTGCCTTTTCCTGCTTATCTGAGATCAGCTGCTTTACTTTTTGCTTTGTGAACTCCGTACTGTCATTCTCCAGCCCGTCTGTAATGATGACGAAGATTACCTTTGTCCCCTTGCTGTCTATCCCCTTTGTCTGTTCTATCTTTAGAATTGTATTGCCCACAGCGTCAAGGAGCGCTGTTGTTCCATCTGTCGTATACTCCTCTTTCGTCATTGGCTTTACGAGATGAATATTCTTGTGTGCATAGAGCGTTTTCATCTCATTGTTAAAAAGCACCGTCGTGACATAAACACCCACATCGAGCTTCTTTTGCTTTTCAATCATGGTGTTAAATCCACCGATTGTATCATCTTCTAGTCCATGCATCGAACCGCTCTTGTCCAAAATGAGGACAAGTTCGATATGCGTCGGCTTCTCCCTCTGCGGCACAGCGCTTTTTGCTGCTTCTGCAAACGATATGGCAGAAAAAAGAATACAGAGTGTCCCTAAAAGCAGGGAACAGATTGCTCTTTTCCACATAAATGCCACCACCTTTCACTAAAACTTAAAAAACCTTTTTAAGATGCATCCCATCCATGAGGCGAACTATTATGAAAAGCGCCTATCCTTATCCGAGGCTGCGCACATTCCGGTTGATGGTCGTGAGCCCTCGATAGACGGTACCAATATCAAGATCCTCTCCGCGTGACTCCATATATTTTTCGAGCTTCCGCTTCACACGTTGAAGCGCATTGTCGATAGACTTTACCTGTCGATGCAGATCGCCCGCTATTTCCTGATAGGATTTCCCATCCAAATAGCTCATCAGCACACGCCACTCAAGATCACTGAGGATCTCCTCCATCTTATTCTCAATATCAACAAACTCCTCGCGACTGATAACAAGCTCCTCCGGATTGCTGATACGCGCCCCCGAGAGCACATCGAGCAGAGTGCGGTCTGAGTCCTCATCATAAATAGGTTTATTGAGGGAGACATAGGAATTCAACGGAATATGTTTTTGCCGCGTCGCGGTCTTAATCGCCGTAATAATTTGGCGGGTCACACAGAGTTCAGCAAATGCACGGAACGATGAAAGTTTATCTACGCGAAAATCACGAATCGCCTTAAAGAACCCAATCATGCCTTCCTGTACAATATCTTCTCGGTCTGCACCTATGAGAAAATAAGAGCGTGCCTTAGAACGAACAAAATTCCGATACTTATTAATCAGATAGTCAAGGGCCTCGTCTCCCTCGTGGTCGCGAATATGAGCAAGCAGTTCCTCATCCGTATAGCCATCGTAGATGCTTTCCTGTACCGTCTCTTCTTCCGCAGGTTCTTCTTCGGCTTCGCTCTCTTCTATATCCAGTTCGTCCGGTACAGCCTGTTCCTCATCCAGCATCGTCTTTTGCTTATCGCCGTAAAAAATCATACGAACGCTCCGCCTTTCCCAATGCCTGTACACAAAGACGCCGATCATCCATCAGCAGTTCTCGTTTCATTATACTTCCATGATAAAATACGCGTCAAGTGAAAAATCCTCTCTGCGCTTATGATAAGCCTTCGCGGATGATGACCCTGTCTTCCTCATCTGCTTCCTGCAGCTTGACACAAATATCTTCGTGGGCAGATGTTGGAACATTTTTTCCAACATAATCAGCGCGAATGGGAAGCTCACGGTGCCCACGGTCGATGAGTACGGCAAGCTGAATCATCCGAGGCCGTCCAACATCAAGGAGCGCGTTCATCGCAGCGCGAACCGTGCGCCCCGTATAGAGCACGTCATCCACGAGAATGACAACTCTACCTGTGATGTCAAAGGGAATCTCTGTCGTGTGCACAACGGGCTGGTAGGAAAGCGCGTTCAGATCATCGCGATAGAGTGTAATATCGAGTGTGCCAAGCGGCGGCACACTGCCCTCAATGCGCCCAATCTCTTTTGCAATGCGGGCGGCAAGAGGTACACCGCGCGTACGAATACCGACCAGAACGAGATGCTCCGTCCCTCTGTTCTTTTCGAGGATCTCGTGTGAGATCCGAAGGAGTGCGCGCCGCATGCTGTCCGCGTCCATGATGGTTGTCTTTTCCCTAAATTCCGTCATGAGATGATCTCCTTATCTGCCGCGCAGCGTGCATAAAATCTCCGCCATATCCCTCGGGAGTGCTGCCGTAAACACCATTTCCCTGCCGGAGCGCGGATGCAGCAGGGTCAGTTTGAACGAGTGCAGCGCTTGCCCCGCAATCGAAAAAGGATTTTTGAGCGCAGTGTATTTCGTATCTCCTACGAGTGGATGTCCAATGCTCGCCATATGCACGCGAATCTGATGCGTGCGCCCTGTTTCAAGTTTGCAGACAGCGAGCGTATACGCACCAAATCGCTCAAGCACTTCAAAATGGGTCGTCGCAGGCTTTCCATTCGCGTGCACAATCGCCATCTTCTTGCGGTCAGTGGGGTGACGCCCGATATCGCCCATAATCGTGCCGCGACGCTCTTTGATATTGCCGTGCACGATGGCGCGGTACTCCCTATGTGCACGCTTTTCCCCTATTTGCTGTGCAAGTGCACAATGTGCCTGATCATTTTTGGCTGCAACCATGACCCCGGAGGTGTCCTTGTCCAAACGGTGCACGATCCCAGGGCGAAGCACCCCATTGATCCCGGACAGATCCTGACAGTGGAAGAGCAGTGCATTGACGAGTGTCCCTGTATCAACTCCTGCCGCGGGGTGAACAACCATGCCGCGCGCTTTATTGACGACAATGATGTCTGCATCTTCATAGAGCACATCGAGCGGAAGATCCTCCGGCAAAACCAATGCCTCTCCGGCGGGGGGGAGCATACAGATGATGCGCTCTCCCGGACGCAGTTTGTAATTCGCTTTACATACCCTGCCGTCCACTGCAATCTGCCCCTTTGCAAGAAGCCGCTGCACATGACTGCGTGAAAGATTTTCTATCTGCCGTGCCAAAAAGACATCCAACCGCTCTCCTGAAACATCGGAAAGGAACTCCATCCGTATCATGACAGCAGCTCTCTTTTCTGTACAAAAAGGGCCCATAGAAGACACAATACACCAAAGACAATAGCAATATCTGCGATATTGAATACCGGCCATATGCGAAAGTCACAGAAATCCACAACATGTCCCGTACGCACACGATCTATCATATTGCTCACAGCGCCCGAGGCAAGAAGTACGCTGCCGTAGTGCAGTAGGGCACCGCTCCTGGATAGACGTGTATAAAATCTCAAAAACACAATGCAGAATGCGGCGGCCACAACGAGAAACAGCCATTGTTGGTTTTGAAAAATACCAAATGCTGCACCGGGGTTCAGAACATAAGTGATATGAAATACCCCCGGCAGGACAGGGATACTTTCGCCCGGGAGCATGGTCATATCCACATAGTATTTCACAAGCTGATCGACAAGCAATAGATTAAAAAAAATAAATGCAGCTGTCATGCGTCCGCTCATGGCATTTAGCCTGCCTCTCCTTCCTGCCCCTCAGCTTTTGTCTCCTGCTGCTGCTCCTCCTCCTTCTTCTGCGGCTCTTCCTTTATGGGTTCCTGTATTGGCTCCTGTGCCGGCACTTTGGGCTGTTCCTGCGGCGGTTCCTGCGGCGTTTTCTTCTCCTCGATCATATCGGGCATCTCTGCTATCGCCTCATCAATGAGTATGAGTTCTGCCTGAACATTTCCCTTCATGCGCCGCAGGAATTGATGCTTTTCACGCACCAATCGTTCGTATTCCGCTACAATAACGTGTACCTTATCGACGGCTTCATCCATTTGGGCTTTCGCTTGCAGCGTCGCCTCTTTGCGGAGATTTTGACACTCCTTGGCGGCCATTTCAAGCATCTGGTCAGCATTGTTCTTGGCATTCGAGGTCACTTCCTCCGCCGTCCTCTGCGCAACAATCAATGTTTCGCGCACGCTCTGCTCAATCCGGCGAAATTCATCATTTGTCGCCTTCTCCCGTGCAAGTTCGGCCTTTAGGCGCTCATTCTCATCAATGACCTCCACATAAGCTTTCATAATCTCATTGAGAAATACATTGACTTCGTTCTCATCATAGCCTCTAAAACTCCGCCCAAATTCTTTCTCTTGAATATCCATCGGTGTCAGCACGATACCGCCTCCTGACAAACAAAAACACTTCACTGCATACGCACCTCAAAAATAACGGTGCAGAACAACAACGGTGCGCCCTTTCTTCGTCTGCCCGCGCACCTCCGTCACCTCAACGCGTCCGCGTCCGCGCATGGATAGCACATCTCCCTGCCGGACATTTTTCGAAGCACTGCCTGCACTCTGCCAGTTGAGTTTCACCTTATCGGATGAAATATCATCTGCCGCTCGGCTGCGCGATATTCCAAACCCCGCAGCAACAATAGCGTCCAGACGCAGGGATGCGACCGTTGCGCGAATCTCCTTCGTGCGCTCCTCGCGCGGCGCAATCTCTTCTAGTTCTGCGCGCTCCGCTGCCACATGGGCGGCTCCAATCGCTGTTAGATTCTCACATAAAAAATCCGCAATCTTTATATCGCAGATAATTTTGGCTGTATCGGACGTAATCAGAATATCGCCTATGCTGCTGCGCTCTACCCCAAGCCCCATGACGGCACCGAGCACATCACGGTGTAGGAGATGTGCAAACTGTCCATTCCACGCGACACCAATGCAGGCGATCTCATACCCGCCTGGCGTACCCGCAAAATCCCTATGACAGAACAGTGCACGCTGCCGCTCCGCTCCTGCGTAGCCGCCGCTAAAATCGAACTGAATCCCATCATAACTTGCACAGATCGTTTCGGCGATCTCCTGCCCATAGGGATCCAAAAAGGCACTGAGCCGAAACTTTTGCGTTTTCATAAGACTCTCGATGAGATCCAGTAAACGAATGGCAGTTTCTTCCCCTTCGCTGCCACGATAAAAGCGAAGGATCCGCTCCTTTTGTTCCGCTCCCATTAGTTCCTCCCAAGCTCTTTGGAACGTTCTGCCGCCATAAGAACCGCCTCCATAAACGAAAACCGTGTACTAGTGCGCTCAAGTTCCCGCAGTCCTGCAGCTGTCGTTCCCCCTGGACTGGTAACGGCTGCACGTAGATCAGCGGGGGATTTTTCTGCGGCGAGCACCATCTGCGCTGCACCGAGCATAGTCTGCGCTGCGAGCAGGGTTGCTGTCTCACGCCTAAGACCTGCAGCGACACCACCGTCTGCCAGCGCCTCAATCACAAGGAACGCATAGGCAGGGCCACTGCCAGAGAGCCCTGTAACAGCATCTAGTTCCTGCTCATGCACCTCAACCGTGCGCCCCGCCGCCCCAAATATCCATGCAGCAACCGCCCGTTCTCTGGCGCCGGCATGGCTGCCGCATGCAAAGGCAGTCATGCCGGCGCCGACAGAAAGCGGTGTGTTCGGCATCACCCGAATCACATGATGCGCAGAATAATATGATTCGATCTGTGCAATGGACAGTCCTGCTACAACAGAGAGCACACAAGCCTTTTGCTGCAAAGTACCTGCCGTCTCCTGCATAGCACGGTGTGCTGCCTGTGGCTTAACCGCCAGAACGAGCACATCTATATGGGAAAGGAATCCTTCGGCTCCAACAAACGTGCGAATGCCATACAGACGTGCTAGTTCCTCACAGCGCGTTTCCTTATGATCCGATACACACAGCTGCGCTGCAGGCAGACCTCCATGGGAGAGCAGACCGCGTACAATGGCTTCTGCCATGGTACCGCCGCCAATAATACCAATCCGTAAATTCTCATGCCCCATGGTACGCCTACTTCATCCATGACATATTGCCCGAAAGATTGCGCTCCCCTTCAGAGTAGCTCACGTTAACATTGCTTGGCGCACAGAGAATAACATTATTGCTGATTTTTTTAATATCTCCATTGAGCGCATAGATGGTTCCGCTGATAAAATCTGTGATGCGGCTGGCAACTGATTTTTCCGTTTTTTCAAAATTGAGCACAACAGGTTTTTTCTTCTGCAAGTTGACCGCCACCTGCTGTGCATCGTCAAATGACTGCGGCTCTATGACAATGACATTCATACGATAGGCGGCAACTACATGATCCACCGCCGCTCCCCCGGGTGTTTTAGGAAGTGCATTGAACGCGGAGACACTGGACGTCCGTGCCTCTGAATTCGTACGCTGACGTGAGCCAATTTCTGTTACTGAAGAGGATAACGACTGTTTTTCCTCCTGGAGCTCATCTTCATCGTCTTCGGGGGAAATCCCAATAAACCTCGTCGATAATTTCTTAAAGATACTCAAAAGTCCATCACCTTCCTCAGATATGATATTGACGTGCACCAAAAATGGCTGTGCCGACACGCACCAGATTTGCACCCTCCTCAACAGCAACGGCATAATCATGTGTCATGCCCATGGAAAGATAGCGAATATCTGCTGTACGAGGCTCTGTCTCCTGCGCTCTCTTAAAAATCTCATACATTCTCCGAAACAGCGGACGACATTGTTCCACATCATCATAATTGGGAGCAATACACATAAACCCCTGTAATCGAACGGCACGCAGATGGTCTGCCATCTGGAGCAGATCCCCCAGATCCTCAACAGAGATCCCAGATTTGCTGGCTTCTCTGGCAAGATTGATCTGCACGAGAATGTTCTGCACCTTGCCAAATTTCTCTGCTGCTTTATCAATCGCCTGGACAAGGCGAACCGAATCCACCGAATGAATGAGGTCGAACTGCTGTACGGCATATTTGACTTTGTTTGTCTGTAAATGCCCAATGAGATGCCATTTGACCTCTCGTCCAAGCTCCTCTGATTTTTCAAGAGCCTCCTGTACACGGTTTTCACCAATGTTCATGATGCCGTTGTCAATGGCTTCCCGCATCGCCTCGACTGTGTGGTTCTTCGTTACAGCAATCAGCTCTACGGGAGCTTCCTTCGGCACACGGCTGCGGCGGAGGCGCGCCGCCACAATCTCGTCACGCACCGCTTGGATGCGCTGTCCTATCATCGTATCATCACTCATATCAGCTCCATTACCGCTGCCATACGCCCTGTCCTGCCGCCTGCCGCCCGATAGGAATAAAACGTCGTATGCTCGCATGCAGTACAGGTCTCGGCACAGTCAACCTGTGCAGCAGGTACGCCTGCCTCTACAAGCTGCACACAGTTGGCTGCCCAAAGGTCGAGATGTGTCCTTCCATCGATTTCCCGCAAAAGCATATCCTCATGCCCGGGAAACGCCATGGAAAAACGCTCTGCAACATCGCTATGGACCTCGTAACATGCTGCTCCAATCGAAGGTCCAATTCCTGCCAACACATCTAAAGGGTCTGTTCCAAATACGCTCGTCATGCGCTCTAGTGTCTTAGCGGCAATCCGCCCCACAGTTCCCTTCCATCCAGCATGAATGAGCCCTGCGGCATGATGCTTCGGATCATAGAGCATGACGGGAACGCAGTCTGCATAGCAGAGCAAGAGCGTCACGCCGCGCACATTCGTAATCAGTGCATCCGCATCTGCCAGCGCATCTGTATCGTCAAATGCCCCGCGGCCCGCGTCACTAGGCAGCACACGCACGATCTCTGTGCCGTGAACTTGCCGCAGTGTACAAACGTTATCAAGAGAAAGGCCCAGTGCACGAAGATACCGTGTTCTGTTCTCCCGCACTGCCACCGGGTCGTCACCAACATGCAGCGCCATATTGAGTGCATTCCACGGCGGCGCACTCACACCCCCCTGCCTCGTTGAAAATCCATGGATCAAACGCTCTGAGGGAAAACTGTCCAATTGCCCGCTCCAAAGATGCCCTGGCAGGGACCGCAGTACAAAACTCATCACATCACCCTCTCTGTCTTTTTACCGCATACACCGCAGCGCTCACATCCATAAAAGCAAGGAGGTGTTGATTTCAGTGCCTGCGCACACAGATACTCCTGCCATAGATATTGCTTTGTAAAGCCCATATCAAGGTGTTCCCACGGAAGCGGCACGTCATCCTTTCGTTCCCATGAAAGATAGTCCTCAGGATTTAGCCCCTCCTCCCGTATCGCAGGCACAAGATCTTTTGCGCCCCGTCCCATACTCGCACGAACAAGCGCCCTAGAAAGCCATCTGTCACCACGTGCGAGAATCGCCTGTACCAGAGCCTCCTTGGGCGATTCAAAATGAACCATAATCTTTTTGTGGCGGCGCAGGGCATGTACAATGCGCTTCATTACAGCATCCAATCTCTTCTTATCTGCCACCGGCATCCACTGAAATGGCGTAAAGGGTTTGGGTACAAATGGATTGACACTGAGTGTCAGCAGCCCGCGGCTTCCCTTCTCATCCATATACCCCCTAAGGCGCTGGGCAAGATCAATAATCGCATCAACGTCCTCGTCCTCCTCAAAGGGAAGTCCCACCATAAGGTAGAGCTTAAAATTTGGAATGTGTGCTGCCGCACCAAGATCAATGGCGGTAAAGAGATGATGTTCTTCAATGCCTTTATTGATAACAGCGCGCATGCGTGCGCTTCCGGCCTCCGGCGCAAGAGTCAAGGTCTTCATTCCGCTTTGCGCAAGAGACAACACCAACTCTCGTGTTACCGAATCCGCACGAAAAGACGCAACCGACAGCGAAAGCCCCTCCCCCAAGATGGAGCGGCAAAGCGCATCAATCTCTGGATAATCCGAAATCGCTGCACCCATAAGGCCTATTTTCTTCCCATAAGGAAGCGCTGCCCGCACCTGCTGTTCAATGACCGCAAGTGAACGATTGCGCGGCCGACGAAAACAGTACCCTGCCATACAGAACCGACAGTGCCGCCCGCAGCCACGCGCCGTTTCAATGAGATAGAAGTTGAACTCTGTATCATCTGTTATAACAACGGTATGCGCGGGGTAGGCGTCAAGATCGCGCACCCATTGACGGTGCACCCGCAGGGGGGCACCCTGTGCCGGCACCATTCCGGCAAAACGCCCATCAGCGCCATATGACGGCGTATAGAGGGCAGGTACATAGACGCCCGGGACAGCAGCAAGACGGCGCAGCAGCACAGAGCGGGAGCCCCCCTCTTGCATGGCCGCATGATAGGCGTCCATCAGCGCGGGCACAATGACTTCTCCCTCCCCAATCACAAAGGCGTCGATCAGCGGCGCCAAGGGCTCTGGGTTAAAGGTTGCACAAGGCCCTCCCGCAATGATGAGAGGATCCTTGGCAGTGCGCTTTGCTGCATAGGGATTCACATGACTGAGCATAAGAATCTTGACGATATGAAAATAATCCATCTCAAAGGAGATGGAAAAACCAATCACCGAAAAATCCATGAGCGGTGTCTGCGTCTCCATGCTCATCACTGGAGTACGGGTGCGCTCATAGCGCGAAAGCTCTGTCCGATCAGGCAAAAAAGCCCGTTCACATGCCGTATCATCACGGCGGTTCAAAAGATCATAAATGATGTGGAAGCCAAGATTGGACATGCCGACAAAATAACTGTTTGGATAGACAAGTACAAAGCGCGTACGTGCACCGGCCGGATAGCGATAGTACCCGTGTTCACGTGAAAGACGCGCATGCAGTGTCTCCTTTAGCCGATGGTCCAAATCGTACCTCTGCCTTCCACTGTATTACCGCTCCTTCCCCTTATGCGCACGCAGCGTTTCCAGTTCCTCGATAAAGTTCGTAATGTCATCGAATTTACGATAAACAGAAGCAAACCTAATATACGCGACCTCATCAAAATCTTTCAGCCGCTCCATCACAATCTCGCCAATCTTTTCAGACGGTACTTCCGGCTCTGTTTGGTTCCGTATATCGCGCTCAATCTCTGCCACGAAATTCGTAATCTGCTCCATGGAGATGTCCCGCTTATCACAAGAGCGTATGATGCCTGTCAAAAGCTTATCCCGACTGAATGGTTCTCTGCGGTTATCACGTTTTACGACCATCAGCGGCAGTTTTTCGACAACCTCGTACGTTGTAAATCTGCGGCTGCATGCACTGCATTCACGACGGCGCCGAATGGTCGTGCCATCATCTGCAGCGCGGGAATCAATGACCCGACTGTCAGGCTGCTTGCAAAAAGGACATTTCATGATCCCCTACCTCCTAGCCTCGTCTACCTTGCGGCATTTGGATTCTTTGTGTTTTGCACAGCCTGTGCATCCTTTGTATCTTTGGTAAAGCGGCGCTCGACAACCTCTCCCTTATTCCCGAGTTTGCCAAGGTTTTTTCCGTTGACAGTCAGCTCAACTGCACCCGCATTCCCGGCGCGAAGTATCACCGTCTCTTTTCCCTTCCAATGCTCAGTCTTTCCCTTTTCGAGCATCCCTTCAAAGACCGTCTTGCCATCCACCTGCACTTCTGCCCAACAGTGATCGGTGAGGCGCATGCTGACCTGCACCTCCTGCGCCGCAGGCTTTGTTTTATCATCTGCCGCAGGTGCGGCTGGCGCAGCAGTATGTGCCGCCGGTGCCGATGCCGGTGCGGGTGCTTGCTGCGAGACTTCGGGGGGCTCTTTCGCCGGTGCATTGATGTATGACAGCAGCGCGACACTGCCGCCAACCACAGCGATAAGTACGATAAACCCAACAGCAAGCTTTCCAAAAATCCCCATATACGAAGATTTATCATCCCCTATGGAGATACTGGAAAGAGATGCATCATCGAGATCGCTGAGCGAAATACGCCGTGGTTCTTCTTCCGGTACAGCCTCCGGCTCAGGTGCAGGTGCGGGTGCCGGTACCTGCGCCGGCGTGCTGTCGTGTTCTGCGACAAACTGCTGAACCATCTGCTCTGCATCAAGGTGCAAAAACGCCGCATAGTTACGCACAAAGCCCTTGGCATAGACCATACCGGGGAGCCCTTTCAGATTCCCCTGTTCAATATGCTCAATATAGAGTGAACGAATACTGGTTCCCCGTTCGATGTCTGCAAGCGTCAGCTTCTGTCTCTCGCGTTCCTTGCGCAATATATCCCCGACCATGAGATCCCCTCCCTGCTCTTGCTTATCTTTGCAGCAGATTCTCTAATTATACATGATATACTAGGTAAAAACAAATTTTTTCAACGCAGTTGTGCTGCAAGCTCTGTCACCGTCTCTGCAAAAGAAAGCACATCCTCATGTTCTGTAAAGCGGCCAAGGCTCACACGAATACTTGTTCGCGCCTCCTCGGCAGAAAGCCCCATCGCATGAAGAACATGAGAGGGATGTGATGCCCCCGCACTGCATGCACTGCCTGCAGATACAGCAAACCCCGCCAAATCCAGCCGAATGAGCATCGTGTCCTGTGCAATCCCCTGAATGCCAAAGTTTAGGATGCCAGAGAGCCGTTGATCCGGTGCACCATGAAAGGAAATCCCATCAATAGAGGAAAGCTCTGTACGCAAAAGCTCTGTATAGAGGCGCAAACGTGCCTCTTCAGCATATTGCTCGGCGCGGGCAATTTCTGCGGCCTTACCGCAGCCAACAATCGCCGCTACATTTTCGGTCCCCGCACGCAGATCCCGCTCCTGTGCACCGCCATAGAGCAGCGGATCCATCCGTGTGCCGCGCCGAATATAGAGCGCACCAACCCCCTTTGGTCCATAGAACTTATGGGCGGAAAGAGAAAGTGCACAAACGCCCAGTGCATCCACATCCAGCGGGATATGTCCTGCTGCCTGTACAGCATCTGTATGAAAGGGAATCCCGCGTGCATCCAGCAAGGCGCCAATCTCTGCAACCGGCTGCAATGTTCCAACTTCATTATTGGCCGTCATGACGCTGACGAGAACAGTATCCTCCTGCAACGCCTCTGCAACATGTAGGGGATCAACAACACCTGTGGAATCAATCGGTAAATAGGTAACATGAAAGCCGCAGCGTTCCAGATGATGACATGTCTGGAGCACTGCATGATGCTCCATCGCCGTTGTTATAATATGGCTACCTCTCCCTGCGGCACGTGCAGCAGAGGCGATTCCGCAAATGGCCCAGTTATCACTCTCTGTCCCGCCGCTCGTAAAAAAGATCTCCTCCGGCCGCGCTGCAATCAGCGCCGCGGTCTGTTCCCGTGCATAAAAAAGCGCACGCCGTGCCGCACGGCCAAAAGAATGCAGACTGGAGGGATTCCCGAACATCTCTGTCCAGTACGGCTGCATAGCGGCGAGCACACGCGCATCAAGCGGTGTTCCTGCCGCATAGTCGAGATAAACCGACGTTTTTCCCCCGCTCACTGATTGCACCCCACACGCTGCTTGCCGCTGTGCAAAAGATCAGACAGCGCAATATTGTTCAGTACATGATTGATACTGTCACAAACCTCCTCCCAAATCTTTCTGGTCACACATTCACTGGCGCGAACACAGCTCTGATCAACAGCCTCCGCACTTGTGAGCAAACAATCAACGAGTGCAATCGGCCCTTCTACGGCCGTGATGATCTGCCCTATTGTCACCTTGGAAGGCGGCAGTGCAAGTGCATACCCCCCCTGTGCCCCCCGCACGCTCTCCACCAGACCGGCTCTGCGAAGCGGTGCCATGAGCTGTTCCAGATAACTTTCTGATATGCCTTGAGACTGCGCAATCGTTCGAAGTGGGACAACGCCTTCCCCGTAGTGCAGTGCAAGCTCATAGAGCGCTGTCACACTATATCTCCCCTTGGTTGAAAGCTTCATATCATATCTCCCGAAATTGCATCCGATAGCATACAATTTCCGACAAAATTACTCAGTATTTATTTCTTCAATTATAAAGGAGATTATTTCTTCTGTCAAAACTTACATCCCTGTTGAACCAAATCCGCCTTGCCGCATCGTGCCGATGCCCGCAGCATCACCATCTGCGGCAAGATAGTCTGTAAAGATCCCTTGCGCGATCCGTTCCCCACGCGCAATATGCACCGCAGATGTACCAAAATTATAGAGTGGTATTAAAATATGCCCCTCGTTCTCTGCATTATCATAGTAATCCGCGTCAATGACGCCGACACTGTTCATTAACATAATCTGCTGTTTATGTGCCACGCTCGACCGTATATAGAGCAGCAGCACCTCGTTTTCCTGCATATAGGCTTTTATCCCCGTTGGTACAAGCGTACTTCTTCCCGGCGCAATCACTGCATCTTCTGCAGCAGATAAATCATATCCAGCGCTTGTCTTGGTCTTTCGGATGGGGAGCTGTATATCCGTTCCCTGATATACAGAAATAACCTCAAACCCACGTACCTTCTTCATGCTGTCCTCTCAAAAAATAAAAACTGCCGCACCGGTCAACCCGATCGGTGTGGCAGTCGTCCTTTTATCTTCCTCATGATTCTTCGATCGGCATCTTGATGTTCTGTGCAGGTGTAATCGTAGAGATTGCATGTTTATAGATCATCTGCTGTTTGCCCATGCTGTCGACCATGACAATGAAGTTATCGAACCCCTTCACCACAGCCTTGATCTGAAACCCATTCACCAGATGAATCGTCACCACACAGCCGTCCTTGCGCGCTTGGTTCAAAAAGGTATCTTGTAGATTAATGCTCTTTGCTGTCACGTCAATGTGCCCCTTTCTCTTTCTGCCACATGCGAACATCTGAGAGGATCTGTGTCAGCAGCATATCCTCCGTCTGGGCGTCCGCATCATACCATCGTATATAGGGCATCTTCCGATACCATGTAAGCTGACGTTTTGCAAAGTGCCGCGTTGCCTTCTGCACAGCCTCTACCGCCGCCGCATGGTTGATTTCCCCGGCGAGATAGGCTGCTGTCTCCTTGTAGCCAATGCCCTTCATCGCGGGCGCATCCCGCTGCACACCACACGCGAGCAAAGCAGCGACCTCATCCACAAGTCCATCGGCAAACATCGCCTCAACCCGCATATTGATCCGCTCATAAAGGCGGGCACGACCCCGCATAAGGCCTATGACAAAAGCATTATAGGAAAACGTCCCCCGCTTTTGCATACTCTGTTGGGAAAGACATGTCCCCTCATAACGCACAACCTCAAAAGCACGAATCACGCGCCGCAAATCGTTCGTGTGAAGGCGCTGCGCCGTAATGGGGTCACGGCGCATCAGCCTCTCGTGCAGATAAGCATTCCCGCGCCGACGCGCAATGCGCTCCACGCAGCGCCGAAACACGGGATGCTCTGGTGCACTGTTAAAATCATATCCCTCGATGAGCGCCTTGATATAAAGCCCCGTACCGCCCACGATAAAAGGAAGTTTTCCTGCTGCCTCATGCTGACGTACAAGCTCTGCTGCACGCATCGTAAACTCCGTCACAGAAAATGGCACATCCGCATCGAGTTCATCCACAAGATGATGCCGCACGGCAAGACGCTGCTGTATCGACGGCTTTGCACTGCCAATATCAAAGCCACGATAGATCAACATGGAATCCCCTGAAATAATATCTGTTCCAAGGTGCTGTGCAAGCTGAATCGAAAGTTCCGTCTTGCCAACAGCCGTCGGCCCGAGCAGAATCAAAAGCTGCGGTGCCCCTAAATTAGAGTTCAATCGTGTCACCGGGGGCAACGATGCACACTACCGCGCGTGTCATTGCCTCCGTTACCTCCTTATAGTGGTTCACTTCCTGGGCAATCACCGGCCATGTATCATAATGGACGGGGATGACATGTCCTGCATTGACCCACTGTGCTGCCTGCGCCGCATCCTCAAGCCCCATCGTATAATTATCCCCAATGGGCAAAATCGCATAATCAATCGTATCTTTCCGTCCGATCAGCTGCATATCGCTAAAGAGCGCTGTATCTCCCGAATAGTAGACGACCTTGCCGCCAATATAGATGACGAACCCACAGGCAATCCCACCGGGCACACCGCAGCTATGCTGGGCAAGTGTCATGCGCACCTTGCCAAAAGGAAGCTCCAGTGACCCTCCGAGATTCATCGGGTAAGATGTGAGCGTTTTCCCCGCCTCTGTCTCACAAAGCCCAATGACCTCGGGAATGCCGACGATCCCGGCCCCCGTCCGTGCTGCAATGCTCGGCGCATCGCCAAGATGATCCCCATGTGCGTGTGTGAGCAGGATAAAATCGCAGTCTACATCATCCGCAGAAATACGCGCTGTCGGATTTCCCGTCAAAAACGGATCGACAAGCACCTTGTGCGTCCCATCATCAAGCAAAAAAGCCGCATGTCCATAATAGCTGAACTTTACCATTATGCCCGCCCCTTCTACGTAAAATTGTTTTATAATATTCATTATACGATATGTAAAAACAATGTCAATATAGAAAACGTTCTCCACAGTAAAACCAACTCTATAAGGTGAGCACCCCGAAAATTTTCCTGCTGAAAAGCCGTTGCTTTATCATAAGATGGGTCTGATAAAGCAACGGCTTCGATTATTGAATACTCAGCACCAGTTTTTCCCCGTTGATATTCCATTCCTTACTCGTGCCCGCGGGCACCTCGTAGGAAATACGATCAGCAAGCGTGATTTCACGAATAAGCGCCTCATTCTTCTGCGCTATTGCAGCAAGCTTTTCATTGCCCGAAAGATCGAGTGCAATGTGATCGGTGACCTCAAGTCCACACTCCTTGCGCATGGTCTGTACCTTACTGATGACCTCGCGGACGAACCCCTCCTCGCGCAGCTCCTCTGTAAGTGTCGTCTCAAGTGCAACCGTCACGCCGCCGTAGCTCTGACAGTTGTAGCCCTCCTGCTGCGAGACGATCACCTCGACATCCTCTGCTGTGACCGTGACATCGCCGTCCGCAAGTTGCAGCGTATAGCTGCCGCCGCCCGCGAGTGCATCCTTCACTGCCGCACCGTCGCTCTCTTCGAGTGCCTGCTTGACTGCACTCATCTGCTTGCCGACCTTCGCCCCGAGCACGCGGAAATTTGGCTTCACATGATAGGCAAGGAAGTCCGACATGTCGTCACGGAACGTCACCGCCTTGACATTCAGCTCATCCTCGATAATCTCGACGAAGAACGCCGTCAGCGCGTGCTCCGCCTTGACAAACATATTCGCAACCGGCTGACGGTTCTTGATGTTCGCCGCATTGCGCGCTGCGCGTCCGAGTGTCACGACCTCAAGCACGATCTCCATGTTCTCCTCGAGCGCAGAATCGATCCACGCCTCGTTCACCGTCGGGAAATCCGCAAGGTGCACCGAGATCGGCGCCGTCTTGTCAACCGAGCAGACGAGATTGCGGTAAATACTCTCCGTGATGAACGGCACCATCGGTGCCGCCAGCTGGAGAACTGGGAGCGCCTGTCC
>CALIBA010000221.1 GCA_938045435.1 uncultured Selenomonas sp. | reverse complement strand
CTTTTTTGCTTTATGGTAGCCTTAATGGTATTCATGGGCATGCAGGGGCTTTGAATGAAGGAGGAACGCAAATGTCTCTCAGCAAATATGTGATTATGTAGAACATGCAGCGGTTCGGCGGTACAATGTATACGCCCGTCATTCTGTTTGCATTCTTTGGTCTGACGGTGGCGGTGTCCATCGTATGCAAAAACACGGAGCTGCTCGGCAGCATCGCCGCCAAAGGGACGCTCTGGTACGATTTCTGGTATGTGGTCAAGCAAGGCGCATGGACGGTATTCGCCCAGATGCCGATTCTCTTTGCCTTCGCCGTTCCCATTGGGTTTGCAAGGAAGGAGCCGGCGCGCTGCGCAATGGAATCCTTCGTCATCTACATGCTGTTCAACTACTTCATCGCCGCATTCCTCACGCTCCACGGCAGCGCGTTCGGCGTGGACTACAGTCAGTCGGCAAGCCCCGGCACGTGGCTTGCACTGATTGCAAATATCAAAACGCTCGACATGGGGATGCTCGGTGCAATCTTCATCGCCTGTTGTACAGCATTCCTCCACAACCGCTTCTATGATACGAACATCCCGGACTGGCTCGGCCTTCAAAGACCCTGCATTTGTCGTTGCCATCGGTTTCGCCGTCATGATCCCGATGGCGCTCCTCTTTTGCTTTGTCTGGCCTGCGGTGCAGCACGCCATCGAGCAGTTTCAGTTTTTCCTCAAGACCAGCGGCATTATCGGCGTCTGGACATATACATTCTCGGAGAAAATTCTCCTGCCGGCGGGTCTGTACCACTTCATCTATCTTCCGTTTATCTATGTCCCTGCGGTTGTTGACGGCGGCATTCAGGCGTACTGGCTCGGTCATATCAATGACTTCATGGTGCATGGGAAGTCCCTCCGTGAGCTATTCCCCGAGGGCGGCTTCGCCCTCCACGGCAGCGGCAAGGTGTTCGGTCCGCCGGGTGCGGCGCTTGCTATCTATATGCGTGCAAAGCCGGAGAAACGCAAAAAAACAGCGGCACTTCTCATCCCCGCGACCATTACGGCAGTCCTCTGCGGCATCACAGAACCGCTCGAATTTACGTTCCTCTTTGTCGCACCGCTCCTCTAGCTCCTGCACGCCATTCTCTCGGCAACACTCTCAGCAACACTTTACGCATTTGGACTCTCCGACAATTTCGGTGCCGGTCTTATCAACGTATTTGTCCAGAACTGGATTCCCCTGTTCTCGTACCACTATCCGACCTACCTCACGCAGATTGCCGTGGGTCTTTGCTTCACCGCGATCTACTTCTTCGTCTTCCGTTTTGTCATTCAGCACAAGGACTACAAAACGCCCGGCCGCACGGACGATGATGTGGAGGACAAGCTCTTTACAAAGGCAGACTACAAGGCAAAGCAGGCAGGTGCGGCATCTGCCGCGGGGGGTGCTGCTGCCGACATGCAGCTCGACGAGCGCGATGTGAAGGCACGTGCGTTCCTCGATGGACTCGGCGGCGCGGCGAACATCAAGGAAGTGACGAACTGTGCAACGCGTCTGCGGGTCTCAGTACATGATCCTGAGCTTGTCGCCCCGAGTTATGAATGCAGGCGCACACGGGCTTGTCCGCAACGGTCATGCGTTCCAAGTCATCGTTGGGCTTTCCGTACCGCAGGTGCGTGAGCGCTTCGAGGCACTCCTTACGGCACCTGCCTCAAAGGCGGAAGATATTGCCGTTGGCACAGAGAAATCCTTCGCCATCACGGCTGTCACGACGGGGCACATCATCGACATGAGCGAAGTAAAGGACGAGATGTTCTCGCAGAAGATGATGGGCGACGGCGTCGCCGTGGAGCCGACGGAGGGCATTGTCGTTGCTCCTGCGGATGCTGAAATCACGATGGTGATGGAGGACAGCCGTCACGCGGTGGGGCTTAGAATGGACAACGGTGCAGAACTCCTCATCCACATCGGTGTGGATACGGTAAAACTCGAGGGCAAGGGCTTTG
>CALIBA010000220.1 GCA_938045435.1 uncultured Selenomonas sp. | reverse complement strand
TCGGGCATCTGGACGAGCGCCTCAATCGCGGCGCGGATATCTGTGCCGCAGACCTCGAGCGCGGGATAGCGCGCGATGAGCGTGTCTACGGCGGCGTAGGCAGAATCTTTCATGGTTGTTGCTCCTTTGCAATCGATGGTTGTTTCCTCTTTATTATGGACGATGTGAGTATGTTTTTCAAGGAAAAATATGAAAGAAGAATCCGTTTTTTGGAGACTATTTATTGGAATTTATAGTTATTTATTGTTATTTTATACAATTGATTTATATTTATTGTTCTTTACTGAAAATAAAAAACTTCCCCCGTTCCTGTGGGGGAAGCGCAGCTTGTGAAGTATAGTAGTGGGACGGTTGTTTATCTCATATAATGTCGGATATCCTGTCCCGTGATGATCTGTACGCCGACGGCGCCGGTCGCGCCGATGACGATTGCTTTCATAATAGAATACTCCTTTGCTACTGCCATACAAGCTCCTCGCAGAACCCTCGTTACGCAAGCGGTCGGGCACTTATCTGCGAGGGAATCACGGACGCATTCAGTTGTCCATCTTGGCACATCTTTTTCGCCCTCTCTGTGTCGATAAATCCTCAGCATAGCCACCGCTATGCTTCCGGTTTATCTCCTTGATAGGACGGAAAATCTGCACCAATCTGAACGCTCATCTATAAAATACGTTCTCTATTTCCCCTCCAGCAACTCGATGATCTCTGCGAGGGCACTGCCTGCGTTGCCGCAGATGCGCTCGTAGATAAGGCGTTCGGCGGGATCTTCGCTGATGGTGCTCTCCGGAATCGGGAGCTGTAGCGTGAAGTCAACTTCGGTGCGCACAAGTGCCTCGTCGAGGGCGCGGGAGGTGTCGGCTGCCGTTTTGGCAAGTACGTCCTGCATACGGCGGACGGTATTCCGATCGTAGTCGATCGTCCTCACCACCTCGATGTCGTAGCAGTAGGGCGTCTGGTTGCCGTCCTTGTTGAAGACGTAGCCCTTCCCTGCGCCGCGCCTCATCCTGCTCTCGGAACGCTGCTCCGCCATATGCGCGAGCGTGCGCAGGAAGCGGCGGCGGGCCTTGTTCTCCTCGGCGGCGGTGTCGAAGTTCAGCGGCATCGCCGCCTTTGCCGCCGTGATGGCGCGTCCGAGCCGCTCCTTTTCCTCCATGAGCGCGTGCCACGCACGCAGCACGGTCATGGGATTGTACGCCATGCGTGATTTCTCGCTGCAGTCCACGGCTTCATCCGCCTGTTCGGGGACAACCTTGCTGCGGAGGTGCTTCTCTGTCACCGTCATGATGTTGTCTGTGTCGTCCAGATACGAGGCAGCCTCCTCC
>CALIBA010000219.1 GCA_938045435.1 uncultured Selenomonas sp. | reverse complement strand
ACACCGCCACCAACACCGCCGACACCGCCAGCAACACCGCCGACACCGCCACCAACACCACCGACACCGCCGCCGAGCCCGAATCCGAAGCCCAATCCGAAGCCCAATCCGACCCCCAACCCGCCCCCCGATATTCGCGATCAGATTGCGGACAACCGCAAATCCATCGTCGAAACGGTAGCAGGATCGGTCGCCTTCCTCGGTGCGGGTGCAGACCTCTTTACGGGTGCAGGGATCGCAAGTGCCTCCATCCAGACCGCAGGGGCAGACGAATTTACCCCCTTTGCCGCCATCAGCGGATCCTCCATGCGGTATGAGACGGGTTCCTACGTAGAGATGAAGGGTATGAATCTCGCCGTCGGCTTTGCGCGTGCGATCGAGCGCGGCAGTGGCCGCCTCCTCTTTGGCCCCATGGTCGAGTACGGACGCGGCAACTACGACAGCTACGTGAATGACGCACACGGCGACGGCACCGTCCGCTACATCGGCGGCGGCGCATTCATTCGACAGGAAGAGAAGGACGGCACATTCTACGAGGGCAGCCTGCGTACCGGACGCACCGGTATGGACTACACCGGTGATCTCGCGGGGAGCTCTGCCTCCTACGACACCCATGTAAACTATCTCGGCGCACATCTTGGTCTTGGGCAAAAGCGCACGCAGAAAAACGGCACAGATCTCGAGATGTACCTCCGTTACTTCTACACGCGCCAGAACGGCACAAGCGCAACCCTCTCCACAGGCGAGCACTACCGCTTTGACGCCGTGGACAGCCACCGCCTACGTACAGGCGCACGCTGGACGATCCCGCAAAAGGGCGGCTCTCTCATCCTAGGCGCAGCTGCGCAGTACGAGTTTGGCGGTGAGACAGACGCCACCGTCTACGTCGGCGGCAGATCCTACGACACCCCATCTCCCACGCTGAAAGGATTCTCCGGCAGCCTCGAACTCGGCTGGAAAGCATCGCTAAGCGAAAGCGCCACCGCAGACATCAGTGTCACAGGCTGGGCAGGAAAACAGCGCGGCGTCACCTTGAACGTCGGCTTCAAATGGACGTTCTAAAAAACACTGATACATTCACTTCATCTGCTCTCAGAACGCCCCTACCGTCACGCGATAGCGTGACGGTAGGGGCGTTCGTATCTCATACGACTGCCCTCTGCCTCAGCTTCCCCCGCCGATGCGGGGGAAGTGCCGAACGCAGTGAGGCGATGGGGGCGGTTTGGGCGATTCACACATTTCTATCCTAAAGAACGTCTCACTCGCCATCAGTACCAATCGTTCATACGACTTTCAAACGATAGATACCCCACATCTCCCAAACCGCCCCTTCCACTATGCTCCGCATGGTTCCCCTTCCCCGTGCCGCACGGGGAAGGCTTTGTGTGCACACTAATCCCGATCTCTTAGCCTCCTACGCCATAACGCGGAGTGATACCGTACACCACAATCCCGCGCTCTCTTAGGCGCTCCCGCCTACGCCCCCACACAAAAAAGCTCCGCGCCGTCTGCACGTGCGCGGAGCTTTTTGTTGCAAAGACTATGCGCGAACGGACAGTTCACGCCGCAGGACGCTCCCGTTCCAGAGTGCCTCTTCGAGGTGGCGCGCGCCGCGCAGCCCCATAAAGGGCTGATCCGAAAGGCAGAGACGATCCACAACGGGATAGGTGACGGGGAGGTAGAGTGTCCTGCGCGGGTCGGCAAGCACGGACTCGCTGCTGCTTCCCATGAGCAGCCCGTGCTCCATCGCCGCGAGGATTTCCTGCGCCCGTGCCGTATCCGTCTCCTTGAGCTGCTCGTCTGCGATCTCTGCGGCAGCCGCATCATCGCGCAGTGGTGCCGCAACGGCAAGGTGGCGGACATCCGCCCACTCCGTACGCAGCGCGGCGGCAAGCCCCCATGCCGCCGAACGCGGTGCGCGGATGAGCGCGGTATCAAAGCGCAACTCCCCCCACGTATTCTTGAGGTCGTTGATGCGCAGGAAATCCATGCGCTCCGCCGCTGCGATCTCCGCACGTGCATCCTCCCCATGTGCAGGCGGCAGTGCGGCAAAGACCTCCTCCAGCCATTGCCGTGTCCCCGTGCGCCCATAGGGCGGAAGCGGGGCGATATAGGGCGTGCCGCAGCGCTCCTCGATGTATTTTGCCGCTGCAAGCCCAAGCTCGTCATGCACGACGATATTGAGCTCCGCGCGTGCAAGCGATGCGATGTCCTCGGGGCGCATCGTGCAGCCGAATACGTGGCGCACCGCATACCCCGCCCCCGTCAAGAGGCGTATGATTTCTTGCGCATCGTTCTCCCCGTTGTAGTAGGACGAGGTCATGCCGATGAGACTTACCCCATGCCGCGCGGGTGTTGCCGTCTCGTTGAGCAGTACCGCAAGGGTTGCGCAGGAGGCACGCCGCCACCCGTCTGCAAAACTGCCCGTCAGGCCGCCGCTGTCTATGGCAACGACGGGGCAGGTGACGCCCGCCGCACGCGCAATCGCGCCGACATCATCGCCGATCAGGCTTGCCGCACTCCCGCTGATGATGGCGATCAGGGCGGGCGGCTGCGCGATGTGTGGCGCAAGGGCGTCACGCAGATACTCCTCTGCGCCAAACACAATCGCATCGTTGTCGAGCTGCGTGCATTTCATGCGATGGGAGATATCGCTCTGTGTCTGCTCGATGTGCCGCTGCGTAAAGAGATAGCACCACAGGGGACCATTGACCACGACCGCACACCCCTGCAGCCCCGCGAAGAACGCCGCCGCTCCCGTCAGTGCGCAGCTCTCCATCCACACGGACATATCGTCAAAGGAAAGCACTCTCTCATCCATAGATCAGACCTCCCCTGCCTCTATGCCGATAGAGTACGTGCTCCATATCCTCGATGAGCTGCCGCTCCATTTCCCAGCCAACCGTGGGCAGCTTGCCGAGGAGAATCTGCCGCAGCTGCACATCCACCAGCTCGTGTGTCGTAAAAACAAAATCCGCTGCATGCAGCAGTTCCTCGCTCGCGGGATCCTCCACCGCGCAGATCGGCACATCCGTGCAAGCCCTGAGCCCCGTCTCCACCGCGGTGTGCTGCTCCTCCGTAAAGAGCGCGAGGAGGATGATGCCGGAGAGCCGTACGCCCGCGCGTTCGATTAGACGCAGGAGAATCTCGGGCTGCAGCCAGTGCAGTTCGCGCCCGACGACGAGCACGGTGCGCCGTCCGTCAAGCCGCTCCCGTGCACGTGCAAGAACGTGCGCGAACGCCGCCTCCTCACGCCGAATCGTCTCCTCTGCCTCTGCCTCTCGATGACAGCGCGCCCCGATCGAGCGCAGCCAGTGCTTCGTTTCCTCCGCGCCGCCCGCAAACGCCTCGGCGAAATACGGCGTGCCAAAGCGTGCATGAAGCTCTTCCGCGAACGCGATGAGCATTGCCTGCTTTTCATCCGACATGGCACTGCCGAGCACAACGAGCAGCTCCGCCTCCGGCACCGCCTGGATCTCATCGAGTGGCAAATAGGTTGGAAACTGCCCCGCCAAACGGAGTCCAAGTCCGCCAAGCAGGCGTTTCAACTCCTGCACGTAGGCACTGTAAAGCCCCCCGTAGTCGCCGAGAAACACCACCGTCCCCTGCCGCACACGTGCAGGCGGCCGCATAAAGCGCTCCGTCAACACGCGTGCCACCGAGAGATAGCCGTCGAAGGACTCATCGTCCAGAAAACCGCCCGTAGGCACAGCGACGACGGGCAGCCCCAGCCCCACCTCCATCTCCTCCGCCGCAGCGCGCACATCGTCCCCGATGATGCCGCTCACGCAGGACCCTGCGATAAAGACGGCGTGCGGATGGTATTTATTTACGGCGAAACGAATGCACGCACGCAGCCGCTCCACCGCTCCGAAGACCGCATCGCCCTCGCCGATGCCGCTCGTCAGGAGCGGCACGGGCGACGGCGGCGCATAAGTGCCCGCGCCGATCAGACGATGAAAGCTGCCGACATCCTTTTCGCGCACCACGTGCGCACAGGAACGCGGGCTGTGAAAGATGACCAGTGCGCCCCGCGCGTACGAGAGCGCCCACCAGACGGCGGGCATGCTGCAGCTGCACTGCGCACGCCGTACGCCCGCACGTTTTACCTCAATCGCCATACCGCTCCCCCATATCAATATCTTAATACACACCCATAGCATAGCATATCACCGTGAAAATTTCCGTGTGTTTTGCACAACAGAGCACTTTGTCAGATGGTTCTGAAAATCAGAAACAAGACTGTACAATGCCCCGAAGGAATCGCTGATAAATAGTCCCACCATAAACACAGCAATATATCAACAGTTCCTATAAAACGCCCCTTCCACCATGCTTTGCATGGTGGAAGGGGCGCCTTGAACAAGGATTCACTAATATACCATTGATCCGCGATTCCCTAAAGAAACGTTCCCATCAAAAGACCGCCGTGGTTTTCCACGACGGTATGTCTCCAAATGGTGCGGTTGGTGGGACTTGAACCCACACGTCTTGTGAACACTACCCCCTC
>CALIBA010000218.1 GCA_938045435.1 uncultured Selenomonas sp. | reverse complement strand
GGCGGCATCCGCGTGGTGGATATGCCGCTCGGCGAACTCGTTCCGCGGATTTGCTAGTGAGCAATCATTCCGGTTCAACTAAAAAAGACGAGCGGCATTGCCGCTCGTCTTTGCATTTATTTACCCTTATGGGAGAACAGGGTTATTTCGTTAAATACACATCCGGGATCTCGACCTCGCTTTGTGTTTCGGGGTCAACATTGCTGTATATGCCAGGCTTTGTTTCATAGGCCTTTAGATTGTCGGCATTGGCCGCAATCATGTCCTCGATATAGCGATCAATGGCATCGGCAAAGTAAATCATTTGAGTGGAACACTCCTTTCATGATACTGATTCTCACTGGCTGGAGCGTAACATATTCTGCTTGAAAATGGAAATAATTTTTTTTGATGTTATATAGCTTTAGAGTATAGATAAAAACTATAAAAACTGTGACCTTTGCCATATGACGATTTATATATATATAGTAGACTAATGAAACATATAGTTTTTTTAGATAAATTCCTGCCGCGGCAGAGTGTGCGCCGTGACCAATGGAGGAGATGGTTCAATGACACTGGTACAGATGCGGTATTTCTATGAGGTTTGCCAATGGCAAAATATCACAAAAGCAGCGGAGCATCTGCACGTGTCACAGCCGACCGTGACGGTCGCGATGCAGGCGCTTGAGGCGGAGACGGGGCTAAACCTCTTTCATCGGGAGGGGCGCAAGATCACAATTACCAACGACGGCGCGAAGCTACTGGGCAAGGTGGCGTACATCCTCGGCGAGGTGGCGCGTCTCGATGATGAGATCCGCGATATGGCACACCGGAACGCCAAGGTGCGCCTCGCGATGCCGCTGCAACTCGGCGTGGTCTTTCTCCCCTATATTCTGGGGCCGTTTCGCCAGCAGCATCCGGAGATCGAGCTGGAGATCATCGAGACGGGCGGGGTAAGTGCGCTGCAAATGGTAGAGGAGGAAAAGCTCGACTTTGCGCTGACAAACTATACGGTGGATTTCAGTTCACGCCTCATCTATATAAAGCTCTTTGACTGCGCATGTACCTTTGTCACGCGCCTCGACCATCCGTTTGCAGGGCGCAGGGCACTTAGCATCACGGAGATAAAGGATGAGCCGCTCATCATGCTCGACAGCAATTTTTTCATCGACCGTCTGGTGCAGGATGCCTATGGGCGTGCGGGGGAAAAGCCGAACATCGTGCACTACTCCCCCTATCTCCATACGGTGAAAAATCTCGTCTCTGCGGGCATCGGCTCGACATTCCTCGCACAGCCCTCTGTTCTGCCGGATGAGAAGCTCGTGCAGATCCCGCTCTTTCAGCCCATCTTTATCAACAGCGGCCTTGTTACGAAAAAGGGGCGGCAGATGTTTGATTCTGCGCGGCTCGTTATGAGCTATCTCAAAAAACTGACCAAAGAGGTGCTCGGTACACCGAAAGCAGAAGAAAGATCAATGCCTTCCATATGACTGTACATGCCTCATGACATCAACCGCCAAAGTCCCTGTAGCGGCCCAGCGCCTTGCAGGGATTTTTGTGTGTCCTCCTTTTTTGTGCAGATGCGGCAGGTACTGAGGCAGAAGTGTTGTAGGACAGATGTTGGGCAGAAAGGAGCATGGAATGAGAAATCGACTGCCGCGTGTGGACTGGATGGTCGGGACGGGACTTGTCCTCGTCGCCATTTTGTCCGTATTTTATGGGAGTGCAGAGCTGACGAGCAACATCGCCTCAGGGCTGATTGGATTCCTCGGGCGCACCATCATGATGAAAGAGGCAAAACAGGAGGACGGCGAGTGAGTTGCGCTTTGCCCGCCGCTGCGATGCGGCGCATCACATTGCAGGAACTGGCACACCTCGGGGTGCTGTACACCCCCTCGCTCACGCGTGCCGCCGCGCGCTATGGGCGCAGTGTCAAGCTGTACCTGCACTGGTCGGCAGGCCACTATGGACAGTTTTTCGAGGATTACCATGTGCAGATTGATGCGGACGGTGCGGTCTATGTCATCCGCGACGGGGCGCTTGATGATGTACTGGCGGCAACCTATCTGCGCAACAGCGGGAGCGTCAGCCTGTGTCTGCTTGGCTGCGCACAGGCGGGGACGGAGGGACTTGGGCAGGAGCCGCCGACCGCCCTGCAGATTGAGGCCATGGCGCAGGCGAGTGCAGCCCTTGCCGCAGGGCTTCAGCTGCCCATTGATCCAGTACACGTCATGACACACGGGGAGGCCGCTGACAATGAGGACGGTCTCACGCCCCATGCACCGTATGGGCCAAAACATGGCTGTGAGCGCTGGGATTTGGAGTACCTTGGCACAGCGGAAAGCCCCTGTTTTAACCCGTGGACATCGGGCGGTACGCGCGGCGGCGATGTCCTGCGCGGAAAGGCGCTCTGGTATCAAGTGGCGCTATGGGGGTGACATACGATTGCACGCTTGTGCTATACTATGCGCAAGATAATTTTATCAAAGATGGGGGACGATGAAAACGTATTGTGCGATGAATAGGGCGCCGCGCGTGCTTGTTGCTGCCTGCGCCCTTTGCGGGCTTTTACAGGGGAGTACGGCGGCGGATCCCGTCGATGATGCAGATGATGCTGTCTATCGCATGCGAACGGTGCTGCCCGATGCGGCAAAGGCAGAAAGCGACGCGCCGACCCTTGCGGCGCTCACTGCCCATGCGCCGCGGGCGGTGCATCTCGTGGACGGCGCAGCAGATGCAAAGACGCGTCAGCTCTACGCCTACCTCGTGGCGCTCGGGCGTATGGAGTATGCCGTCTATGGGCACCAAAACGACGCGCACCATAAATTCTTCCGCGTGCAGAGCGGGACGAACTCCGATACGAAGGACATGACGGGGGCGCTCGCGGGTCTTGTGGGTCTTGATGCGCTCTCCTTGACGGGCGAGGAGCTGGCACTGACGGAGATAGAGCGCACGGCGGGCATGACGCATCTTAATAAACTGGAGCAGATTGCCGTGCAGGCGTCCGATGAGGGGGCGCTGCTGACCCTCTCCATGCATATGCCGAACTTCGCCCGCGTGGCGAAGCGGCCAAAGCTCCATGGACGCTATGACTTTTCCGGCTACTCTCCGGATGATCTCTCGGGCAGGACTTTGCACCGCTGCGTGCCGGGCGGCGACCTCCATGCCGTGTATACGGCGTATCTCGATATGGTCGCGGATTTCCTTGTGCGGATGGAGGCGCATGGGATACCTGTGCTCTTTCGCCCCCTCCACGAGCACAGCGGGGATTGGTTCTGGTGGGGCGTGCGACATACAGACGGTGCGGACTATATAGCGTTGTGGCGGTATACCGTCCACTATCTGCGGGATGTGCGCGGCGTGCACAATGTGCTCTATGTCTATTCTCCTCATGCGCCCTTTGCCGCAGAGGCAGACTATATGAACCGTTACCCCGGGGATGCGTACGTCGATGTCTTTGGCTTTGATGCCTATGACGATGACGGCGATACGGCGGCGTTTCTAAAGGAACTAGAGTGTGCAGCAGCGCTCGTGGAGCAGGCAGCGCAGGCACATGGCAAATGTCCAGCGCTCACCGAGGTGGGCGTGCATATGGCGGGTGGCGGATTGGCGCTGACGGGAAACGATGATCCGCACTGGACGCGCAGCGTCGCCGCCGTGGTGCGGCGACACCATATGCCATACTTTATGACATGGGCGAATTTTGAGCAGGAGGAGAAGAATTTTTATCAGCCCTTTATGGTGAGTGAGACTCGCGGGCATGAGCTGGTCGATGGCTTTATTGACTACTACAACGAACAGACATCTCTCTTTGCGGGGGGGCTTGGGGCGTGGCATGAACTGCCCGTGCCCGTGCAGGAATAGCTGGCGTTTGATGAGGAGCAGTGCAGGGCAGATCGTGCTCTTTGTCTGTTGCATTGGACAAAGTGCGGCGCTGCGCCGCCGCTAGCAAAAGTCCCGCCAGAACCCGATTTCCGGCTCCTCGTAGGTGCCGATCAGCATACTGCGGTCAAGCAGTGTGTTCCCCTCCTCACAGCAGGTCTCAGGGAGCAGGACACACGCATGACAGGCGGCGAGATTGAGCGCATCCCGTCCCTGCCCGTTGCTCGTGCTGCATACGGGATCATTGGAGCAGACCGTGGCGCGGCGCAGCGCCTGCCGGAGGATGTGCGGGAATGTATCAGCGCGTCCCTGCCGCACCAGCCCGCCGAGCGTCCCTTCGGCATCGCCGCTGGCGGTATAGATGAATACGCCGGACATTTGCTCCTGCGCCTCCTCGGCATAGTAGATGCGTTCGCTCAGAGAGGCCGTGTTGTAGCCGCAGGAAAAACTGAGCTGTGCAATCAGCAGGTGGGCGAGTGTGTGCAGCATGAGAAATCCGGGGGTGATGGTGCGTGGACAGGTCTTGCCGCGCAGCGTTTCGTTGTAGTGCGCACTGATGCCTGCGGCACGTACAGAGAGGCTTGGATGGCGTTGTGTCCAGTCCGCGATGGCACGCGCGTCCAGTGCGATAAAGATGCCCTCGCCGCGTACCTCGTAGGCGGGATAAAAGTGCTCCTTCTCTCCCTTGATGGGGACAAAGCCGCTGCCGCCGGGTCCTGTCGTTGGCTGAATCCGCGAAAATCCAACGAGGGCATTGACCACGCGCACTTTGTCGATGAGGGAAATAGCGCTGATGTGCGGCACCCCGTAGGCCGCTGTGTCCATCGCCTCACGGGAGAAATCGCCGAGGCTCGACATTTTGCCCGCAGGGGTTTTCCCGCTCAGTGCCATATACTCCTCATAGCGATATGACGTGCCGGGCAGGCCGCTGTGTTCTTTTGCGGGGGGCATATATTTGCGCCGTAGGATTTTTATAATCTCTGTCTGCGGTGCGTGCAGTTCCTTTGCGAGAGCATCTGCCCACGCAGCGAGCTTCTGCTGCACGATTTCGGTGCGCGCATCGGCGTCACACTGCGCCATATCTGAGGTGAGCGTGGCGAAAGTGTGGCTCTGCTCGATTCTCACATTGAGCCGATCGGCGTACGGCGGGATGACAAGGGAGTTGCAGAGGACGGGGAAATAGACGGAGGATGCGCCGCGCTGCACCGTCCTCGGATGGCAGGTGCAGTGCTCTTTCTCGTGCCGAAAGGGATGGTGCCCCGCACACTGGAAGCCAAAGCCGGGATGTGCTTGTGCGAGTTTTTTGAAAATATCCGGCTCAAACGCGCCTTTTAGTGAGGTACGCGCACCACAGGCACAGGAGACGATAAGCCCGTCAAGACCGGACACTCCGGCGGCTTTCGTACTAAGACGCAGCTGTGGTGCCGCGCAGATGGTGCGCCCCGCGCGTGCATGCACCCACGCGACCCACGGGAAATCATTGAGATGCCCCTTTTCGCATATGGTCACAATACGGGCGGGGATGAGGTTCTTATTGCACGCAGTGCAGCGGAGGCGGTGTACCATATGCGGATCCTTCTTGAGATCCTCTGCCGCTGCGTGTTTTCGATATGCGGCAATCCACTTTGTGAGCGGCTGGAATGTGCGGCACACGGGACACAGATACCACACCGGAAAGCGCTCGTAGGTGATATGTTCGGGCACTGCAAAATAATCCACGCCGAGTGCCCGTGCGAATCGCTCATCGTGGATGGGCGTTATTTTTTTCCAGTATTCCGGCGCGGCCGTGACGAGGGTTTGCGCGGGAAAGTCCGTCATTGCGCCGGGACCGAAACGGAGCACCGCCTGTGCGGCACGTACGGTATAGACATCCCCTTTGAGGAACCAGGAGACAGGTTTTTTATCCATCGGAATCCTCCCAGATGAGGACGCTCCCGCGTGCACCTGTATCCACACTGCGCATTGAGGTCAGCGTCTCGATGGCGGGGTCGTCTCCCTCAGATTTATACTGCCGCAGGAGGCGCCGCGCTCCTGCAGTGGGCGGCTTTCGCATGAAGCGCCGCCCAAAATACAGCTTCTTATCAGGAGCGGTTTCCCGGCTCTCTTTTGCAAGGCGCTGCCACAGGGCAAAGAAGGCGCGGATCTCTGCACGCAGTTCGTGCACATTGGCGCCCGCTGCACCGCCCAAACGTGCCTCGATGCCCTCTGCACGTTTGATGATAAAAGCTTCGATGTCTGCAATTGTGTCAGCAAAGGCATGGGCATCGAAATCCGTGGCGGACGCATCGCTGATGAGTCCCTCCCTTTGCCGCAGGAGTGCGATGAGGACAGAGTGCAGCGCCCGCGCACGGGCAGGCCGTGAAAACGGCGTGGCGCCCGTTGGCTCGACGAAGCGGTAAAACGACGCATGGTAGGCACAAAACTGCTCGTAGTGTGAACGGTCCCGGCTGCGTGCGGCGTCGTACTGCACGAACACCAGTCCCGGATGGGAGCGCCCCACGCGGCTGGAGGCTTGGATATACTCGCTGGTCAGTTTCGGCTGCCCCTCCATCAGCATCACACTCAGCCGCGCTACATCAATCCCAACGGAGATCATATTGGTCGCGAGCACAAGATCTGAGGCATAGCGGTGCCGCTGACGGTTCGCCGCTGTGTAGGTGATGCGTTCCAGTTGATCGAGCGTTTCGCCAAGCTCTGTCATCGACACGCGGCTGGTGAGTTCGTTCATCCGCAGAGGTGTGCGCCGCGGCACGCCAAGGCGCATGGCAATATCCCGCATCTTGTCCGTCACATCGTCCGCGATGAGAGAGGATGCACTGCCAAGGTCTTTGAGATTGTTGAAATACACCGTGAGCGTCCAAAACTTGTCCTTGACCTCCTCGGGAAGATCTGCCGCAGCAATGCATTGCAAGAGCGCGGCAACGGCGTGTACCTCAAGCATGGCGCGGGTCTTTCCGGATGGCATAAACCCCACATATACACGGCCATAGACACCGCGCTCCGGGGCGAGGACGGATTCTTTTGCAAAGAATGAATCCGCAGCGCAAAGCCCTGGCGGGGGAAACTGCGCGACGTCCCGATTGTAGAGTGCCGCACACTGCTCCTTTGCGTGGCGGATGGTCGCCGTCGATGCGATGATTTTCGGGGCAATGCCCTTTTGCGCACAGAGCGCATCGACAGCAGTTTCAAAGAGGCCGACCATCGTCCCGAGTGCGCCGGAAATGAGATGCAACTCATCTTGAATGATCAGCTCCGGTGTACGGTTTGTACTGTCTGTGGCGAAAAAAGCGCCGATCTGTCCGTTCCACGGCAGCATGGCGAATTTATCCACCGTCCCAAACAAAAGCGTCGGCGGCGTGCGGTATAGCTCCTCATCCACGACCTGAATCGGCAGCGCATCGTGGAATGGACAGTGCGGATGCGGGCAGTACATGGAGAAATGCTGCTGCGCCGCATCGATCCGGCAGCCCCATGCACCGATCAGATGCTGCTGACAGTCAGTATCTTGTACGAGCTTTGTGCCGCACCATGGACATTTGAGCACTTGGAATTTGTAGTGCCATTCCTTCTCACTCCGCACATTTTGGGGCGTACTCTTGAGGAGGGCATCTAGGTGCTCTGCCGCGCCGTCCTTGCCGCCCACCGTGTTGGGCGTGTGCATGCCGCCAATCCACAGCCCGATGGAGATGGGCGCACTGCCGAGCGGATACACAGGTGCGCATGTCGGTGCCAGCCCTGTATCCCGCCGGATCAGTTCACAGGCGCAGATGAGCGTCGCGGCTCTCGTGAACTGCTGTGCTGCCAAAAGGCGCAGCGTATAGCGCATGATGACCGCAGTGCCATCGGCCTCCCCAGGGTATGCCAGTCTGCGGTAAAAAATCGTAAATGCCGTCAGCCCGAGATACGCCTCCGTCTTGCCGCCGCCGGTCGGGAACCAGATGAGATCAATCAGGTCACGTGTGGGAGCGGTGGGGTCTGTGATGGCATCGATGTTCATAAGGAAAAAAGCGATTTGGAACGGGCGCCACCGCGCCTTTTCATCCGATGCCGCGCGGTAGTCCATCGCGCTGAGCCATGCGGCGATGTCCGCATCATCCGGGTACCTGTCTGCCCGCACGGCAGCCATTTTTGCCTGCGCGGCGCCGTGCAGGCGCTGCATGAACATCGCCCGATTCGCCAGTGTAAACGCGGCGTAAGCGGCTGCATTTTGACGGAGCGTTTTAAGCCCCGCACGCATCCGTGCACAGGCACACATGCACCCATCGATATGCCGAGCTGCTGCCGCCGTGTACCGTGGGGCAAGCGTCTGGGCCTGTGTGCGCTGCGCAGCAATCCATGCTGCATAGAGATCCGTCAGAGCGCACAACGAGGCGAGCTGCTCCTCCTTGTGCGCCGCGGTCAGATCGGAGAGATACTTCATGGACAGCTCGTTTTCCTGTATGCGCCCATTGGGCGGCAGGGAAAAATCCATGGGCGGCACCTGTACTGCAGGGAAGAAATCAGTCCAGATCCTGCCGTGTCCCGCTTCATCTACGGCCCAGTCCACCGCAGTGCCAAGGCCTGTGCCGTAGGACTTCTTGTGCCGATAGAGCAGGGCAAGCGCATCCTCCTCCTCATTCATGCCGCACGGGTCGATGAGACTGCCGGAATCCACCAGGACAAAATCATTCTGCTGCGTATCAATTTCAAGGTGCGGTTGAAAAAGGCAGCTGGCGGGCCTTGCCCCCTCCGCCCCCTCCATATGCTGCGCATTTACGAGCATGACCGTGACCGACCACAGATGCTCGCCGAGGTGCTTGCGCATTGCGACGATGTGCGCTGATGCAGTTCCGTTCGTTTGCAGGGCTGCCCTTACAGCATCCTGCCCGCCGGAAAAATCTGCCGTAAAAGCAGGAGGTGTATGAGGCTCACGCACATAGCCCTGCCGCTGATAGACATACAGGCGGCGCAGACATGCTCTTAGCGTTTCATCTGCCTCATGTCCCGCAGGGGTCTTTTGCAGGAGCGCCTTCTGCTCATCTTCTGTGATGGCTCTCTTGAGGTGCAGCACCCCCGCATCCCTGTCATAGGAGACGAGCGCTGTGTACGGCGCTGTCATGACATAGCCCGTAGGGAGCGTGCAGGGGACGCGGCAGTCTGTGGGGCGTGCGCGGCGATAGGTTGCATAGGAGACCTTGCCGCGCACAGCACTGCATATACCGCGCACAAGGAACGTCATGCCCATGGAGGAGGGCGTATACTGTGTGGACATATTGAGCGCATCATCGAGACTTTCATCCGTGCCCTCCTCTAGGGCGCGTTTGCGATAGTGCGGTACGGATGCCCTGCCGCTGTCGGCAGATGCACCCGCATAGAAGGAGAGCGCAGCCTCGCTGTCATGGCACGCGAGATGCTCCTGTGGAAACAGAATGCCGATGCTGTATTGGCTGATCGGAGAGGTGTCAATCAGTTCATGCGCCGCATCCGGCAGAGCCCCTTCCGCTCCGGGGCCCAAAAGCGCGGCGCGGAGCGCTGCGATATATGCGCTGCGGGCGGCAATCATCGCCTGCGGTATATCCTTTTCCATATAGGCCTCCCTTGTCTTTCTTGTACGTTTTTCCAATACGAAGCAAGTATAATCCATATTGATAGACATGTCTACTGTCGAGCACCCATATTTATGGGATGGGTGGAGAAATTCCTAGATTTACGAACAATAGGGTCTGTGTTAAACTGGAGTTATTCAGAACATCAGCGAATGCTGTTAGAAGCAGGGGAGCGGGTACAGATGAAAGAACTTGAGTTTTACAGAGGAAAGCGCGTGCTCATCACGGGACATACGGGCTTTAAGGGGATGTGGCTCGCCCTGCTGCTCTTGCGGGCGGGGGCAAAGGTGACGGGATTTTCTCTTGCGGCGCCGACAGAGGGTGGAAAGGAGGCACTCTGTCGGCTCGGGGTACTCTCTGAGATAGACGATATACGCGGCGATGTGCGCGATTTTGCGGCGCTTTCCCGTGCGTTTGATGCGGCGCGTCCGGAGGTCGTCTTTCACCTCGCGGCACAGCCCATCGTGCGCGAGAGCTATCGCATCCCCGTCGATACCTTTGCGGCAAATGTGATGGGCACCGTCCATCTGCTTGAGTGTGTGCGCAGGACGGACACGGTGCGCTCTGTGCTCGTCGTGACGACGGATAAGGTCTATGAGAACAAGGAATGGGCATGGGGCTACCGTGAGAATGAGCCGCTCATGGGCTATGATCCATACTCTGCGAGCAAGAGCTGTGCCGAGATTGCCGTTTACAGTTATCGGCAGAGCTTTTTTTCGGACGGGCAGGTGCGTCTTTCCAGTGCACGCGCGGGCAACGTCATCGGCGGCGGGGACTTTGCCCCCGACCGCATCATCCCCGACTGCATTCGCTCGGCGGTACGGGGGGATACCATCGCCATTCGCAGCCCCCACTCGACGCGTCCCTATCAGCATGTCTTAGAGCCGCTCACCGCCTATCTGATGCTCGCAGTGCGTCAGTGCGAGGATGCCGCATACGCCTCTGCATGGAATGTCGGCCCCGATGATGCGGACTGTGTGACGACGGGCGCACTGGCAGAACTCTTTTGCCGTGCATGGGGCGATGGGGTGCATTGGGAGGCGCGTACAGCGGACGGTCCGCACGAAGCGCACTTTTTGAAACTCGACTGCTCCAAACTGCGCATCGCGTTCGGCTGGCGTCCCCGCTGGCACATCGAGAGCGCCGTTCAAAAAACGGTAGAGTGGGCAAAAGCATGGCAGAACGGGGCGGATATGCGTGCCGTCACCGAGCAGCAGATTACGGTGTTTTTGAAGGGGGAGGCCTAAACTCATATCTCCCCCTCCCGCATGGCAGGGGCAGCAAAGAAGCGCTTTTAGGGCGCAGCCTTTGACAAAAAAGCCCCGCAGCATTGCTGCGGGGCTTTTTGCGTTAGATATGAAACATTACAGTAGTTCCTCGATGTCGATGTCCCTTTGCGCAACTGCCGCATGTAGATCCGGCAGCGCACGGAATAGGTATCGAATGGCAGAGACGTGCGGCTCCCACACGATGCGTGCGTCATAGTGCTGCGCCCGCAGCGTCCTGCGTGCCGATGAGATATAGTCCGCGCCATCGGGATCATCCTCTGCATCCAGGGGATAGTAGACCATCAGATGATGATCCGGCCCATCCCATTTCCCAAGGCTGTCGTCCTCCGTTCCCCAGGTATCGTTAAAGAAACAGCCGCGGAAAATGACAGGGGCATCATCCCCGTAGTCGTTCCTGTATGAGAGTGCATAGTAAATCTTATCCGTCAGCGGCGTGCCAAAGACTGTATCGCCCTCTACGCAGGCAATCCAAAAAGAGCCGTCCTCTATGCGCTGCACAAGCGATATGCTCGCCCATGACTCATCGTCATCATCGTAGCTCGTCGCGAGCACCGCACAGGGTAGTCCAAGGTCACGCAGCATCACCTCTGCCTCCCGCGCAGCAGGATCCCGCGTACCGTATCTGGCATCATATCTTGTGTCATAATCATCCCCCGCATATCTGGCATGTGCCACGGAGGCGCCCTGCAGGGTCAAAAAAGCCGCGCAGAGCAGAAAAAGCAGAGATCGGCAGAGCATTGGCAATCATCCTTTCATTTATTCAAAAATTTTATGACTTTATAAAAGATTCGATAGAATAATAGAATATTCCTTCTTTTGGATAAAAATAGAACGATTTCCTGTTTGGCAGGAGAAGCTGAATGTCGCCTCCTAAAAGAATCTCTCTGCTTTTGTTGGTTGAATGCGTTAGTGGCTCCTTAATATGTTATAATAGAAATCAAAGCATCAAGTGGAGGACTAAAACATGGCAAAGATGAGCAGTGCAAAGATTGGATTTGAAAAGCAGATATGGGATGCTGCATGTAAACTCTGGGGACACATCTCTGCAGCAGACTATCGAAAAGTGATCGTTGGACTGATTTTCCTCCGTTATATCTCCAGTGTGTTTGAAAAGCGATATGGTGAGCTTGTAGCCGAGGGAGAAGGGTTCGAGGATGATCGGGACGCCTATGAGGCGGAGAATATCTTTTTCGTTCCCGAAAATGCACGTTGGAAGAATATTGCCGCCGAGGCACATACACCTGAGATTGGCACGGTCATCGACGAAGCGATGCGTGCCATCGAAGCAGACAACAAAAATCTCAAAAATGTCCTTCCGAAAAATTACGCAAGCCCCGATCTCGACAAGCGCGTACTCGGGGAGGTCGTCGATCTCTTTACCAATATGGACATGGAGAGTGCTGAGAATACAAAGGATCTCCTCGGACGCACCTACGAATATTGTATCGCACAGTTCGCCGCATATGAAGGCAAGAAGGGCGGCGAGTTCTACACACCTGCGAGCATTGTCAAAACCATTGTTGCCGTTCTGCGTCCCTTCTCGAATTGCTGTGTATACGATCCATGCTGCGGCTCCGGTGGGATGTTTGTGCAAAGTGCAAAATTCATTGAGGCGCACGGCGGACAGCGCGGTGCAGTAACGGTATTCGGACAGGAGTCCAACGCCGACACATGGAAGATGGCAAAGATGAACCTAGCGATTCGCGGCATTGATGCGAATTTGGGCGAGTATCAGGCGGATACCTTCTTTCATGATCTATATCCGGGGTTCAAAGCAGATTTCATTATGGCGAATCCTCCGTTCAATAAAGATAACTGGGGGCAGCCGCAGCTCACAGAAGACGCTCGTTGGAAATATGGCGTTCCTCCTGCGGGCAATGCCAACTATGCGTGGATTCAGCACATGATCTCACATTTGAAACCGAATGGGAAGATTGGTCTTGTGCTTGCGAACGGTGCACTCTCCACGCAGACCGGCGGCGAGGGGGAGATTCGCCGCAAGATCATCGAGGCGGATTTGGTGGAGGGGATCATTGCGCTCCCGGACAAACTCTTTTACAGTGTGACGATTCCCGTGACGCTGTGGTTCATTACGCGCAACAAGCAGCAAAAGGGCAAGACCCTCTTTATTGATGCGCGTAAGATGGGCTACATGGTCGACCGGAAGCATCGCGACTTCAGCGATGAGGACATTGATAAAATCGCTGACACCTTTGCGGCATTTCAGAACGGGAAGCTCGAGGATGTGAAGGGGTTCTGTGCCATCGCATCACTTGATGATATTGCCGCGCAAGACTATGTATTGACCCCTGGACGCTATGTTGGTATTGAGGAGCAGGAGGATGACGGCGAGCCGTTCGATGATAAGATGAAGCGTCTCACAGGCGAGCTCTCGGAACTCTTTGCAAAGTCCCATGAACTTGAGGAGAAAATCCGTAAGAATCTGGGGGCGATCGGGTATGAGATCTGATTGGAAGAAAACAACAATAGATGAAGCTTGCACGCGTGTTTATAGTGGAGGGACCCCATCGACCAAAGAGCCTGCATATTGGAATGGTGACATGAACTGGCTTTCATCGGGGGAAACGTGCAATAAATTTATCTATGAAACAGAACGAAAAATAACAAAGCTCGGTGTGGAGCAATCATCGACACAGTTGGCGTTCAAGGATTCTATTGTCATAGCAACAGCGGGACAAGGATATACGCGTGGGCAAGCAAGTTTTCTTAAAATAGATACCTATGTGAATCAGTCTGTTCTTGTGCTTGAAGCAGACAGAACCATGGTAGAGCCACTATTCTTGTACTATAATCTAAGTAATCGCTATGAAGAGCTGCGGCAGTTATCGGATGGGACAAGCACGAGAGGGGGCTTATCCGGTTGGATTGTAAGGCGAATGGCGATAAATTTGCCACCGATTGATATACAAAAGAAAATTGTAGATGTGTTGTATGCAATAGACCAAAAAATTGAGTGTAATATAGCGATAAATAAGAATTTAGAGGAACAAGCACGGGCAATTTTTGATTCATTTTATCTAAAATCAAAAAATAAAGTTCCGTTCACGCAAATGATTAAAATTTTAGGTGGCGGTACACCAAAAACGACGGAAAGAGCGTTTTGGTGTGGGCAAATTCCGTTCTTTACTCCGAAAGATGTGGGAAATCCGTACGTATTGCAAACTGAAAAGTACGTTACTGAACTTGGTTTGACAAATTGTAACAGCCGCCTCTATCCAGTCAACACAACTTTTGTCACAGCGCGTGGAACAGTTGGAAAAGTAAGCCTTGCAGGTATTCCTATGGCTATGAATCAATCTTGCTATGCACTGATGAGTGATGCGTTACATCCTTTTATGACCTATTTTTATACGTTGCATACAGTAAAGGCGTTGCAGCATAAAGCAACGGGTGCCGTTTTTGACGCAATCGTTACATCAGACTTTGAATCTGAACTGCTACACAGAATTCCAGAGGACGATGCATCGCAACTTTTAAGTTGTATTTCTCCTATGATGGAAAATATTCGCGTAAATACAGTAGGGAATCTTCGTCTTACAGAACTTCGTGACGCTCTTCTCCCCCGTCTGATGTCGGGCAAGATCGACGTGTCGGACATCGCGCTCTAGGCGGCGGTGTGTTCCTCGTCTAAATTCTTATTTATATCCTTCAGGAGGTGTAATTTATGACTACGTTTGAAGTTATGGTTGACGATGCTGTAAAGCAGGAGGCTGATAGTCTGTTTGCTAGTCTGGGGCTTGATACGGCGACAGCAATCCAGATTTTCCTAAAAGCATCGATTGCAAATGCCGGCATCCCATTTCCCGTTCAGCATCGTCTTGTTCCTCACGATTTGATGGAAGCGGTGACGGATAGTCGAGAACGTCGCAATCTGCATGGACCTTTTTCTTCTGTAGAAGAGGCCGTTGCATCTATGTTGACGGATTAAGTTGTATCAGGTCGTCTATACAAATCGCATGAAACGTGATGCTGCAACGATGACACACGCAGATATTTTCGGAGCGTGAGAATCGTTGAAGTTTTCTATCTCGTGAGCGGCGAGAAATCAGAGGAGAACGCCGCTCCCTGTATTCTCTCGGAGTCGGAGGATATCGGATGAAAGAGATGTTGATTGACGAGGTATTGCGTGCGATGAGTAAGCATCTTGACCGAGGACAGCGTAAGATATTGCGCGATACGTTCGATCAGGTGCTTTGCTCCTATGATGTTACAGTGAATGATTCTGCGTCAGTGCAGCATGAGAGTGACCTGCTTGTAACTAAATTCATTGAGGCGAAGAGCATTGAGGGCTGTTCGGTGAAGACCCTGCATTATTACAAAAAGACGATTTGCGCTATGTTGGAGTCGGTGCAGAAGGAAGTTGTTCATACGACAACGGAAGATTTGCGTACCTACCTGACGACGTATCAGGAGCTCGGCAGTCTGAGCCGTGTTACAGTGGATAATGTGCGCCGCATCCTGTCGAGCTTCTTTGCGTGGCTTGAGGATGAGGACTATATCGTAAAAAGTCCCGTGCGCCGTATTCATCGTGTCAAGACGGCGGAGAACATCAAGGCGACCTATAGCGATGAGGAGTTGGAAGCGATGCGGGACAGCTGTCATGAGCTGCGGGATTTGGCGATGATTGATATGCTCGCATCGACAGGGATGCGTGTCGGTGAGATGGTACGTCTGAATCGTGATGATGTGGATTTTAACGAACGTGAATGCGTTGTACTCGGTAAAGGGAATAAGGAGCGCATTGTTTACTTCGATGCACGAACGAAGATTCATCTGCAGGCATATTTGGACAGCCGTGTTGACGGAGAGGATGCACTCTTTGTTACCTTGCGTTCGCCGCACAGTCGGCTGAGTATCAGCGGGATTGAGAGCAGAGTGCGAACGCTTGGGCGGCAGCTCGGCATGGAGAAGGTGCATCCGCACAAGTTTCGTCGAACGCTCGCCACACGCGCGATTGATAAGGGGATGCCGATCGAGCAGCTGCAACAGCTGCTCGGACACAAGCGCATTGACACGACGCTCCACTATGCGATGGTGAAGCAGAGTAATGTGAAGGCTGCTCATCGGAAATTTATTGGGTGAGAGGTAAGACTGAGATGTGGAATGAGAAACGGTTGAAGGAAATTGCTGTGTTTAATCCAAGAGAAACGTTGAAAAAAGGAGCGGTGGCAAAACGAATCGCAATGGAACAACTCCAACCTTTTTGTAGAGACGTTAGTGCCTTTGATTTTGCTGCATTCAATGGTGGTACTAAATTTAGAAATGGTGATACCATTATGGCGCGAATCACACCGTGCCTAGAAAATGGAAAGATGGCAAAGATCAATGTTCTTGATGAAGATGAAGTCGGTTTTGGATCTACGGAATATATTGTTTTGAGGGCACGCGAGGAGATCGACGAAGATTTTTTGTACTACTTGGTATATAGTTCGTACGTTAGAAACGCAGCAATCAAATCCATGGTGGGCTCGTCTGGGCGACAAAGAGTTCAAATTTCTGCCTTAGAGAATCTACCTATACAAGTTCCATCATATAGAGAACAACAGAAAATAGGGAGGACACTTAAGGACATCGATGATAAAATTGCATCTAATCGTGCGATAAATAAGAATTTAGATGAGGAATGCATCGCCGCCTAGAGCGCGATGTCCGACACGTCGATCTCGCCTGACATCAGGCGAGGGAGAAGTGTGTCGCGTATGGCACAAAGCGTCATGTTTGCATGTCGATTTTTTAGATACAGGGCGATAATGGGTTGAATAATATCTTTCCACTTCTTCTGCTCCTCATATGCGGGAAGAGGGATCTCTATCTTTTTAAGATTAGTTGCGGGCTGAGCAATAGAAGGGACACCCGTTTGGTTTGCATATGATAGCAATTCATACTGACCGTTTTTGCTATGAAAAAAGAATAGTACATACTCGGGAATCACTTTATTTATGTCACATCGTAGGTAAAACTGACGTTGCGACAAAATATAGTAATCATAGTTGCAATCATATGGAATCATTGCGACGGTTCCTATATTTCCTGCGTGTGTAAAAATAATATCATTCGGATAAACTATAGAGTTTTTTAGCACCATCGCGTGTTCTTGTGTAATATAGTTAAAAGATTTTTCTTCTACGAAGAACCCTCGAAGATGATTGCCACTAATGACAGGTACACCTTCATCTACAAAAGTTGAGACTTTGATATTTGAGCCAAACGGACCCATTGCAACTTTTTCGGCAATATCAGCTATCGTGGTCACGGAACACTTTGATGATTTGATGAGTTGTTGATATAGTTCGACGAGTTGTTCTTCTAAATTCTTATTTATCCACCCACAAGGGAGTGAATCAAATGTCTACATCCTACACAGAGGCGGACTATGAGAAGTCTGTGATGGAGCTGTTCGAGGGACTGGGTTATACACGTCTCTATGGTCCTGAGGTGGAGCGCGATATCCGAAGCCCTCTCTATGATGCGGTACTCGCGGAGCAGATACGGCGGCTCAATCCCTCCCTTCCTGATGAGGCAATGGTGGATGCACTTGATCAGCTGAGGAACATTGAAAACGGGGAGCTCGTTCAGCGCAATAGAGTCTTTATGGACGATCTTCAGAATGGCATTTCCGTGCGTTATTTTGCCGATGGGGAGGAACGTTCTGCGCTCGTCTATCTCGTAGACTATCAAAATCCTGCGACCAATTCATTCATTGTGGCAAATCAGTGGACAGTGATGGAAAACAGCGAGAAACGCCCCGATATTCTCCTATTCCTCAATGGTATTCCTATCGTTGTGATTGAGCTGAAATCACCTGCGCGTGAGGAGACGGATGCGAGTGAGGCATATCTCCAACTGCGAAACTATATGCAGGAGATTCCGTCGCTCTTCGTCTACAATGCGATTTGCGTGATGAGTGATATGAGTACGTCGAAGGCGGGGACGATCACGTCTAACGAGGAACGCTTTATGGCGTGGAAGACGGTGGACGGCAGCTATGAAAATACGGCGTATGCCCAGTTTGATACGTTTTTCGAGGGGATTTTTCAACCGGCGCGGTTGCTTGACATCATCAAGAACTTTATCTGTTTTTCCAATGAGGGGCAGAGGTCGTTCAAAATACTGGCGGGGTATCATCAGTATTTCGCCGTGCGGAGTGCCATCACCTCGACGGTGCGTGCCGCTGATGGTGATGGGAAAGGCGGTGTGTTCTGGCACACGCAGGGGAGTGGAAAGTCGCTCTCGATGGTGTTTTATGCGCATTTGCTCCAAGCTGCCCTTAAGAGCCCGACAATCGTCGTATTGACGGATCGCAACGATCTGGACGATCAGCTCTACGGACAGTTCGCGCGGTGCAAGGAATTCCTGCGTCAAGAGCCTGTGCATGCAACGAGCCGCGCACATCTGCGTGATCTTCTTGCGGGGCGACAAGCGAACGGGATTATCTTCACGACAATGCAGAAATTCGAGGAGTCGGACGAGGCACTGTCGGAACGGCGTAATATTGTCGTGATGGCGGATGAGGCACACCGTGGGCAGTATGGTTTGACAGAGCGCATTCGTCTTACATACAATGAGGTGGGGGAGGAGATTGCAAAGCGCGTGGTCGGAATCGCGCGCGTCATTCGGGACAGCCTGCCGAATGCAACGTATATTGGATTTACGGGGACGCCGATCGCGGCGAAGGATCGGAGCACGCGTGAAGTGTTCGGCGACTATATCGATATCTACGATATGACACAGGCGGTAGAGGACGGTGCAACGCGTCCTGTCTACTATGAGAGCCGCGTGATGCAGCTCAAATTGGATGCTGAGACGTTGGCGCTGATCGATGCGGAGTATGACCGCATGGCGCAGGAAGCGGATGCGGAGGTAATCGAGAAGAGCAAACGCACCCTTGGACAGATGGAGGCAGTGCTCGGGAACGACGCAACGATTGATTCGCTCGTGCAGGATATTCTCTATCATTATGAGAATTACCGCGCCGATCTCCTCACGGGCAAGGCGATGATCGTTGCATATTCGCGTGCGATTGCAATGAAGATTTATGAGCGGATTTTGGCACTGCGTCCCTCGTGGACGGAGAAGGTTGCCGTTGTGATGACGGAGAGCAACAAAGACCCCGAGGAGTGGCGGAGGATCATCGGAAATAAGCATCGGCGGGATGAGCTGGCAAAGATGTTTAAGGACAACGACAGCCCGATGAAGATTGCAATCGTTGTGGATATGTGGCTGACGGGATTCGATGTGCCGTCGCTTGCGACGATGTATGTCTACAAGCCAATGAGCGGGCACAATCTCATGCAGGCGATTGCACGTGTGAACCGTGTATTCCGTGACAAAGAAGGCGGTCTGGTCATCGACTATGTGGGGATCGCGTCTGCGCTCAAACAGGCGATGAATGACTATACGGTGCGCGACCGCAAACGCTACGGCGATACGGATATTGCAAAAGTCGCCTATCCGAAATTTGTCGAAAAGCTGGAGGTTGTGCGTGATCTCTTCCACGGCTATGATTATACGGCATTCCGTATGGGCAGCGATCTTAAGCGGGCAAAGACGATTACGGGCGCGGTGAACCTTATCCTCGCCCCCGCGCGGGAGGAGGAGAAAAACAGTTTTGTGAAGGAGGCTTTGCTTCTGCGGCAGGCGCTTTCGCTTTGTGCCTCGCTTGTTTCCGAAGACCTACGGTTTGAGGCGGCATTTTTCGAGGCGGTGCGGGTTCTCCTCACGCGTTTGACAAATGCGGGCGATGGGAAGAAGATCTCTCTGCCGGAGATGAATGCGCGCATCAGCGAACTGCTAAAGCAGAGCATCAAGAGCGAGGGCGTTGTCAATCTCTTTTCGGATGTGGATCGGGAGTTTTCTCTGTTTGACCCGAAGTTCCTCGAGGAAATCGCGAAGATGAAGGAGAAGAATCTCGCGATCGAGCTGCTGAAACGTCTGATTGCAGAGCAGGTACAGGTCTATCGACGGACGAATATTGTGAAGTCGGAGAAGTTCAGTGAAATCATTCAGCGTGCGATGAACGCCTATCTGAATGGGATGCTGACGAATGAGCAGGTGATTGAGGAGCTGCTGAATCTGGCGAAGCAAATTTCGGCGGCAAATGCGGAGGGGGAGGCTCTCGGGCTGACGGCGGATGAGCTCGCTTTCTACGATGCGCTGACGAAACCGCAGGCGATCAAGGATTTCTATGAGAATGAGGAACTGATCGCCATTACAAAGGAACTGGCGGACACCTTGCGGAAGAATCGGACGATTAACTGGCAGCTGCGCAACAGTGCGCGTGCAAAGATGCGAATGCTGATCAAGCGGCTCCTCAAAAAGCATAAATATCCGCCGGAGGGCATGGACGATGCCGTTCAGACGGTGATGGATCAGTGTGAGCTGTGGACGGACAATGCGGATGTGGCTGTGCCCGTATTCTCCCCCATGCAGGGTTATGGCTATGTGCCGTCCGCAGATTTGATGGCGGCAGAGGAGATGGAGATAGTGTACAGAAAGAGATAATTCTGCGAAATTTATTTATATCATGCAGCTCCTGTGCTTTGTCGCATACACAGTGCCTCACAGACAAAAAGGGGCTGCTGCACGAACCAACTTCTCGACAACATGCAGCATCTTATTCAAAATTGAGATACTATGTTGCAGAGAAAAGGTAAATGTGCAGCAGCCCTTTTCATGCGCTAAAACGCCGGCATTTATCGGGGAAAGTACCCCTACGTTATAAGATGTAGCAGTACTTAGAGGCAACGTAACCAATGGAGCCGTCGTAGCGCTGTACGCGGTACCAGTAGTCATTGATAAAATCAAGAACGGTCACGTACTCGCCATCTTCAAAGTAGCCGATGATGTCGGAGTTGGTGCTTGGTTTGGCACGCATGCGGACGCCCGTCCCTGTAATCTGCCCCTTGGCGCTATGGTATTCGCTGACGACGCGGCAATAGTCAGCATGAACATACGCTCTTTGACCGTTGTTGCGTGCTACGTAATACCAGTTGACATTGTGCCGTGAAATGATGGTGACATATTCGCCATAGTCAAAGTAGCCGATGATGTCGGAGTTGGTGCTTGGGCCTGTACGCATGCGGACGTCTGAGCCTGTGATCTGCCCCGTTGCGCTCCAGGAAGCGCCGGATTCGAGATTTGTTCTAACGGCATCACGTCCGATCACACTGCGCAGGTCCCGTATCTCTCCACGGGCGGCGGGATTCTGGGCAGCATCGTCAATAAAGAGGATCGAAGCTTTGTTTGTGTGCTTGGCTGCCTCGGCATGGCCGGCAAAAGAGCCGAGGAGGATGCCGGTACATCCTACGCCGAAGAGAATGAGTATAGCCAAGGTCGTCCATAGTCGTCGCATGGGAAATACATCTCCTTTCGTTATCTGTCCTAATTATAGTTCATAACTTGGCTGGCTATGATAATTCTAGTATACCATAGAATAAAGTCGATGTATATATACGAAGTTGGCTCTTTGTCAAATGTTGTGGTGCGCCGCAAAGCAAAAAGAGCTGCCACAGCAGCTCTTTATGTTCAAAGGATGGAGCGGGCAAGCGGAATCGAACCGCCCTCTAAAGCTTGGGAAGCTTTCATTCTACCGATGAACTATGCCCGCATATTAATTTCACAAAAGGCATTATAGCGCGATTGAGCACATAACGTCAACTAAAATCAATATTTTCTCATCGAAGTATAATTTTTCTGAAAATATACTGTCACGGTTTTCCCATTGGGGTTGAGACGGCAGCACTTTCTGCCGTACACATCAATCAAATTCAGCAGGGAAAATCATCGTGTATGCGCTCATTCCTCGGGCAAAAGCATGATGAGGTCGGGGATGAGTTTTGAGATGTCACGGATGAAGACGCGCAGGACGGACACCACTACTTCCGGGTCGAGGACATTGGGGGTATGCGGGATGACGACATCGGCGATGATGCTGGTGTCAGAGGTGAGATAAAACTTGATGAGGCGGCTGCTCTGGTTCTGCTGCATGAGCCATCCCGTGAGCAGCATGGCGTTGGTATCGTCGATGGCGTTTTTCGCAAGTTGTATGCGTACGGTGGCATACGCCGTCGTGTCGATGATAACGGAAATGGGCATACGCCGCCCCTCGATATCGAGTTCGCTCTCAAAGAGTGTGGTCTTGCGGGCATCACCGACTTCATACACTTGAAAACCCGTGATGTTTTCCTCTTTGATATAGTTTTCAAATCTTTTTGCGGCATCGACCACGATCCATTCCTCCTGTCTCCTGCGCTTTTTGGAGGTTGTGCGTGCATCCTCCTTTCGCAGCGGAAAAGGCGCTGCGGTTCGGCTGATCGGTGCGGCGGCGGCAGGATATGGGGCTGCCATGGGCGGCACTGCGGAGTGTCCGGGTACGGTCGAGGGAGATACTTGGCTTGCCATGTCGCATCGCTCCTTTGCGGCTCTTGTATCAATCATCCTGTATATACGGCTTTGATTTCCTATGTATGGCTGCCCGCGGCGGCGTGCGCTCTCCTGCACGCTATAAAGTTCTCGGGCAACAGTCCTATATGAACTGCTCCTATTATACCACAGGAGACAGAAAAAGAAAATAAAGATTATCAATGAAAAAGCCGGACACAACATCCTTGTGCCGGCTTTTTTTTATGCCGCTACATATCTGCTCTTTCCAAAAGGTTGTGGTGGGCACATGCCCCTATACGTCATGTGACAAAGAGCCTCCCTGTTTTCTATATGTTTCTATGCAGCTGACGGGCTATTAGAACTGATAGTTTGTTTTTAGCCAAACGGTGCGGCCCGGTTCGTTGATGTGACCGCGGGCGGGGATGCCAAGGCCGATGATCTCGGCTTCGCTGTAGTTGACAAATTCGGTGTAGGTTTTGTCAAGGAGGTTATCCACACCGAGCGAGATGCTGATGTTTTCGCGCGGACGATAGGCGAGGCTCAGTGAGAGTGTGCCAAAGCCGCCCGTCGGACCGTGGTCGGTGCCTGTGACACTGCCGTAGCCCTCATGATAACGGTTCTGCTTGCTGACGAGACGACAGATGAGGTTTGCCTCTCCCTTGCCGTGTTGGTATTTTGCGGTGAGATTTGCCTCAAGCGGTGCGATTTGCGGCAGCGCTGCCCGATTCGTGCGGTCGTCGCCGCGCGTGTAGGCAAGGGATGCGCCGAGTGTCCAGTGGGGCGAGACGGTGCGCGTATACTCCGCCTCAAGACCGTAAAGGCGTGCGTTTACGTTGCCATAGGCGCCGGTGGGCTGACGCAGGATGAAATCGCTGATGTGTGCGTAGTAGAGGGAAAGGCTGGCGTTTTCTTTTTCCCCGGCATAGACCCAGCCAACATCGATCTGGGTGTTTTTCTCCCGCGCCGGACGGGCTTCGCTAGGGGCGGCGGATTGTCCTCTGCTGCGGTTGCTGTTTGCCTCCCATGTCTTAAACGCCTCCCAGTAGTCTGCGGGGCGCTCTGCGTGCCCTACGCCGACATAGAAGGTCAGCGGCTTTTGAACCGCGTCGCGCTCATAGCGCACAAAGCCGCTCACGGCGTGCTCAGAGGCGCTGCCGGGGATAAGATCCCGCGTGCGCCGTCCCATCGCATTATGAAAGAGGGCGTTATGGTAGGCGGTCGTCTGACGGTCGAAACGCAGTCCGCTGCGCAGACGTGCACGCTCTTTGAGGGTCTGGTTGTACTCAAGAAAGACACCGAAATTTTGGATGTCCATATCATTGTTGAAGTCGCCACGTGCACGGCCGCGGTGTGCCTCGGAGAAGTAATGTGCCTGTCGGTGCAGGTCAAGTCCGACGGCACCCGTACTGCGCGGAGAAAAGGCAAGATCCGCGATGAGGCGCACGCCGTACTGCGTACGTTTTACGTCAGAACCCATGCCCATACGCGGCGCAGGGCGCAGGGAGTAGTTATCCATCAGATGATCGATGACGTCGTGGTTGAAGTGCAGCGCGAGTTTGGTGACGAGGGGAGAGAGATGCGTGCGCTCGTATTTGACGGCGTAGCTGTCGCGGTCGAACTTTACGCCGTCCATCATGCCGTGGGCAAATTTGGCATGACCGCGGCTGCGGTCATAGGAAAATTCAAAGAGGGTATCGGGATCCGGTGTGAAGCCTAGGATCCCCGTCAGGCTGTGTCTGCCGTAGCCAGAGTGGACGCGGTGCCCGTCTCCGTCTTTATAGTCTCTGGCATAGCTGCGCGTTTGGATGAAGCGTGCATAGCCCTCTCTGCTGCCTGCGGTGACATCAACGAGGTCGTCAAAGCGGTGATTGGACGCACCGAGAACGGAGATGCTGCCGCGCACCCCCGGCGCACGCAGGCGCTCTGTCTCCCGTTCGAAGATGACGCTGCCCGCAACGCTCGCACCATAGCGGACGCTCTGCGGCCCTTTATTGACGATGATGCTGCTGAAGGTTTCGGGGAACGCATAGGTCGTGGTCGGATCCATGCGGTTCGGGCAGCTGCCGTTCATCATGCCGCCGTTCATCTCCATCATCACGCGTGTACCGCCCATGCCGCGCAGCATGGGGTCACCGCTGACGCCGCCTTTGCGCACGAGTGAAAAACCGGGGATGGTTTTTAGGTACCCGCCGCCGTCTGCCGCCGGGACAGGCTGGCGCGGCTGCTGCGGGTCGGTGATGAGTGTGAGCGGTGTGCGTGTGCGGTAGCCCGTGACGACGATCTCGTCGAGGGTGAATTCATAAAGGGGCGCATCTGCGGACGCCGTTCCGTCGGGGACATGCACCGCTGCGGCGCGCATGCCGTGTATGTCCATATCCTGCATCGTATCTGCCGCATAGGTATGTGTGCCAAACGCAGCGGCGGTGAGCGTCATGCCAAGCAGTGCCGGCAGACGATGGGGCAGTCGGGTCATTCAGTGTACCTCCTGTAAAACATAGAGAATGAGATTTATTATCCTACAGATAACGAAATGATACCACAATTCTGACAGATAAGGCAAATAGAAAAATTTAATCACAGCACAATATATGAGAATGCGCTGATAAAATATGGCTGCATGGCATACAAAAAACTCCCCCATGCGGAGGAGTTCTCGTGCCGCAGCGGCTCAGTGGTGGAACAGGCGGATATGGGTCATTGCCATCGCGATGCCGTACTTATCACAAGTCGCGATGACGTTGTCATCGCGGATGGAGCCGCCGCTCTGGGCGATGTAGGAAACACCGCTCATATGGGCGCGTTCCACGTTGTCGCCGAATGGGAAAAACGCATCCGAACCGAGTGAGACACCGTGCACGCCGCGCAGATAGGCGCGCTTTTCTGCACGCGTAAAGGGCGCGGGCTTTTCGGTAAAGAGCCGCTGCCAGTCCTTTATGAGGAGGGCGTAGTCCTCCTCGTCACCTGCGGTATAGACGTCGATGGCGTTGTCACGGTCGGGGCGGCGAATATCATCGCGGAAGGGCAGTGCGCACACCTGCGGGCTTTGACGCAGATGAAAGACATCTGCCTTATTTCCCGCGAGTCTTGTGCAGTGGACACGCGACTGCTGTCCTGCACCGACGCCAATGACCTGTCCGCCCGCGGCGTAGCAGACGGAGTTGGACTGGGTATACTTCAGCGTGATGAGAGCGAGGAGGAGATCCCTCTTTGCCTCGGCGGGGATGTCTTTGTTCGCCGTTGGCCGCTCGGCGAGGCAGTCCTCTGTGATACGGATGTCGTTGCGCTGCTGCTCGAAAGTAATGCCGTATACGTCTTTGCGTTCAAGAGCGGGCGGTGTGTAGTTTTCGTCCATTTGGAGGATGAGATAGCTGCCTTTGCGCTTGGTTTTCAAAATCGCAAGTGCCTTCTCTGTGTAACCGGGCGCGATGATGCCGTCGGAGACTTCGCCGCGCAGGAATTCTGCAAGGCTTTCATCGCAGATGTCAGAGACGGCGGCAAAATCGCCGTAGGAGCTCATGCGGTCGGCACCGCGCGCACGGACATAGGCGCAGG